>USPP01000382.1 GCA_900556615.1 uncultured Eubacteriales bacterium | reverse complement strand
TACAGCGTGAGCCGAGGTCAACGGGACGCTTTGCAAAAAGTCCGAGCTTTGCAAACGCGCTCATAAGATCTGCTTTTACTTCCGCAGAAGACGCCTGAGCAGTGTGTCTGCGCGCAGAAATCACGATAAGATTACCTGTTCTGAGTCTTCTCTCCGACAGAACGCTACGGTAAGCTGCCCGCATGATCCGCTTACAGCGGTTGCGCACAACAGCATTGCCGAGCTTGGTTGTAGCCGTGAAGCCGATACGGTTAAGATACTGTTTACGCGGATTTTCTTTTTTCAGCTTTGCCGCCTTATAATCCCGAAGGACATATACGCATACATTTGGAGCAGCAAACCGCGCTCCTTTCGTATATGCCTTGACGAAAAGGTGATTTTCTTTTATCGCAAACTCTTTCACAAACAACCTCCCTTTATCTCAATAGGGAGTCTTTCGAATCCATCTCAATGGGTAAGTCTCACTCTACCCTTAGCACGTCTTCTCTTCAGAACCTTTCTTCCGTTGGCTGTGCTCATTCTTTTCATAAAGCCGTGTTCCTTCGATCTCTGAAGCTTTTTCGGCTGATATGTTCTTACCATTTACAGTCACTCCTTTTCTTTGGCATTTTATGACGTTACTATATATTATACACACAAGCAAGTCCTTTTGTCAAGTCTTTTTTTAAGGGCACCTCTAAAAAATCACTGCTCCAAACCGGCTCGATCTGTTTTCCGTTATTCGTCACAAAAATCCTTGACAGATGGATACACTATCCGCGGAATTTTTGTTTAGACTGACGAAAAAAATCTCTTTGCAGCCTATAAACATTGAATTTTTAGAGTTCCCCTTAATTGAAGTACCTTGAATATTACTATTAAAAATCTCGGTCGTGTTTACTTTAAAGGAAATGGGATGTTAGCAATAGACGACCAAACCATTGATTTTAGCAAAATACCCATAGATTCTGCGATATCTTCTTCGCTTCAAATCCATCACAATGTTAAAGTAATGGGAAATTTTGTGATTACTATTAAAAATTTACCACATTCAATTTCTTTAATGACAAATCCTATTTGCCATATACCTTAGTGGATATCATAATACGGATAGGCGGAATTTTATTGTCAAGCTGTTTGAGTTGAACCACGAAAAAATTTTTTATCATTACAGCGATATTGATGTTTGTAGATGATACATTCTAAAGCATTTGAGAAGAAAAACAGGCTTATGTTTGTTCTATATTATATAAACATTATATAAACCGTATTTGTAAACGATCTGGTCGATTAGGGAAAATTTCCTTAAAAACCTTTCGAAATCGCAGCGGTGCTTCATGCGCACAAATTCATCAGTATTTCCTTTTTCCGTTTCTTGGAAAAATGGTTGAGGCAGTGAGAATCCCGGCACAGGCATTATAAAATTTAGCAACAATTTCGTATTCTTTCATTTTAGCTTCATTCCTCTTACCTACAATGACAGCCGCCTGAAACCAGGCGGCTGTGTGTTTTAGTGGAAGTATTCTTCTACATCAGCTTTATCATTGTATGCTTTTCTAACATGAACAATGATGGAGCCGTCAGCCTGTTCAGCTTCATCGACGATCTGATAACGAGTACGAGCTTTTTCAAGGTTTTTCTTGTAATGCTCAATTTCCTCGTGATTGATAGCCAATGCTCTCTCTTTGCTGTAACCCATTTCGGGCTTCTGAGAAAACACTAAAGTCTGAAGAATACATGCAGCCTTTACACGCTTCACTGTAAACACCTCCTTATTATATTTCACTACATTCGGCAGAATCGAGTGATTCCAAAAATGCAGAGAGGTGTTCGAGCGAACGAAATCTTGAATATACCCGCCTGCCGCCGATATATCCTGCTGAAATGCACTCTCATGGTAGCCTTGCTACATCATAAGTATATCATATTTTTTCAAAAAAATCACGCGAAAAGTTTGAATTTTTTTATTCTAAGTGTAAAATAATAATTGGCGAAAAAGAAAGGAAAGGAGACAAGCCCCTAT
>USPP01000381.1 GCA_900556615.1 uncultured Eubacteriales bacterium | reverse complement strand
TTTGTGAAGCGTGACTGGATGGACAAACAGATATGTCGCCAAGGCGCAAGTCCGTGAACCCGGCAGTGCTGCCTTAAGTCTTCAATACAGGAATTTCCGCCGGATTTTAATTTCCGGCGGAAATTTTGTTTATAAGAGGCGATAACCTGAATTTCCGAAAAAACGTTCTATAGACCGTTTTTTTTCATTAGATGTTTGACCGGATTTCACAAGCTTCGCAGAAATGAAGAAAAGATTTATTTTTCAAAACGGAATATTTTGTTTGTATATTGCAGAGAATATTTTCGTACCGAAAAAATCCGGTGTCAGCGAAAAGAAAGGAAAAAACAATGAATACCGAAACATCAAAGCTTCTTAAGGAATGTAATTCGGGCTGCAAGGCTGCTGTTGACAACATCGACCAGGTAAAAAAGCATATCAGCTCCCCTGCGCTGATGCAGAGAGTAGAGGCGTGCAGCAAACGGCATACCGAAATCGGAGAACGCTGCCGCACGTTGCTCTGCAGTGGCGGAGAGGGCGAATGCAATCCCCCTGCCATAGGAATGGCAATGGCTCACGTCGGAACGGAAATAAAGCTTACGGTTAACGACGGCGACAGACATATTGCAGAGATGATGGCCGATGGGGCGGCAATGGGGATGAAGTCCATATCCAAGGTGCTGAATCTTTATACCGCCGCATCCGGAGAGAGCAAGGGAATCGCTTCTGAGTTGATCAATGAAGAACGCGGCTTCTTCAATGATATGCTCGGATATCTTTAAGGCAATACGTGGGATGAACGGCTAACGCCTTTGCTGCGCATATGCTTGCATCTATTCCGTTATACTTCACAAATTTTGTCGGCAGAGGACCACTCTTGCCTCCTCAATTGGTATTGTCTGACGAAAAATCCGGTGGCGCAACTGTAAAACAATCATTGTGCGGTATTGCCTTAATTATTTCTCACAATAGAGCCGTATTTCCGGCTCTATTGTATTTTTTAGCTTACAGTACAACATATCCGTGTCAATTTTTGATACAATATCGGCTATCGCTTTTTTGTCTTTTATATTTTCCCCGAACGTATCGGCGGCAAGTTTTACAAGTCCCATTCCGGGAAGCTCTTTCATTTTGATTTCCAAGCTGTCTTTTTCAAAAAAAATTTTTATGAAACGAGAGCCGGATATTTCCAGGAAAGAGATTCTGAGCTTCAGAACGCCTCTTCCGTCCTCGTCATAGGCGATTTCGGAGGCAACGGCGGCGTGATATTCGGTATCGGAAAGACGAAGAACAGTAGTCAGAGTTCTACCCGGAAAGAAAGGTAGAGAGCATACCTTGTCTCCCTCGGTTACGTTTAAATCATACCCGTTTCGATTTCGGGAAAAGGCAAAGGATACAATTCCTTTTGTATATCGGTTTCGCATGATTTGTTCGATAAGAGGAAGCAAACCGAGATTTCCGGTGCCGGTTATGCTGGTGGTTTTAATGATTTCCTTTTCATTTTTTTTACGAACTGCAAAGGTTTTTCCCATCGCGTCCATGAGAAAATCCGGAAGGTTTTTTTCTTTTAACGGTGATAAAAACGCCGGCTTTTCCGCGGAGGTATTGGATATGGCGGTAAGCGCCGAGGCAAGCTTTTTCTGTGATTTTCGGCTGCGTTTCAGAGGTTTGTCTGCATAATAGGGCGACGAAAAGTATTTTTGAACAATGTCGTAGTACACGCTTTGCTGGAAAATCTGTTCTATTCCCGCGTTGGATACGACAATGGTTTTTGTGTCGGGAAAGGAGATGGTATCTTGACCGAACATGCCGTTGAAAAGAAAAGATTTGGTTTTTCTTCCCGACCATATCTGGTAGCCGTAATCAAAATCTCCGGTATTTCCCGATACGGCGATTTGGGCGGCGGTTGAAGCTTTGATCCATTCGGCGGAGATGATACGCCTTCCGTTCCACATGCCGTCCTCAAGATAGAGATTTGCCAGCTTTGCCGCGTCCTCGCGTCTTAAATAAAGACCCCAGCCGCCGATCTC
>USPP01000380.1 GCA_900556615.1 uncultured Eubacteriales bacterium | reverse complement strand
CCGACGGCATTTTCTACGACAATATTTCCTGACGACTGAAACCGGGTTAAAGCGCGCATCAAAAACGCCATTCCGAAAAGAGCGGCAACTCCAAGCACCACGGCAAGAACAATTGCCAATACAGGAGTCATTCCGATATCAACGAACACAATTCCCGACCATCCTCCTATACAAAGCATGGCAACGATACCCCGTATCGAAAAAACTGTAAGTCCGTCTGTATCGCTTCCGCTCGGAATTTCGGAAGCATCAAGATCTCCCATATCTGCCCCGTCAAGTCCGCCGACATCGCTTACATCCGCATCGACTCCGCCGTCTCCTATACCGAAAAACAGTAAAATCGTTTGAAGAAGCAAAACGACCGTTGACGGCACGGCAATATACGCAAAAACACGCTGCAAGCTTGTCAATGATTCAAACCATTCCAACATAATCATTTCTCCTTTTCATTTATATAGCTCTCACCTTTTAAAAACCTTTTTCCCCAACACTTATGCACGGGAGAAGAACAAATCGATTCACCCGTTCCGGCACTCTGTCATAAAACACAATTCAGTTTGTTTTTCTGAGATCCGACAAAAGCGACATTGACTGCGATTTCACCAAAGCGCCATAATATGCCGTGACAATAACAGCCAAAGCTTTTTCAAGACGTTTCTTTGCCCCGGGCATTTTTTCGGTATATTCAGAAACTGAGTCATGAACCAATGTCTTAAGCTCCTGCATGCTCATGCTTTGTTTTCCCGAAAAGCTGTCGGTTATACGGCAAATGTAACCGTACAATTTTGATTCCGGAATGATGTCATCCTCTTCATAGTTTATCGTACCGTTTATATATTTTAAAAGAAAATCAATCTCCTCAAGATGCATGGAATCTCTCAGCATATTGATGATCAAAATTCGCGCAAGCTGGTTTTTGGAATATTTTTTATTAACCGTACTGCCTATCCAACCGCGCTTCACCCAATTCTGAAGTGTTGTTCCGTCAACACCGGAAATTTCCTTTATTTGCGACAGCATGATTCCATCGGTAATAAAAAATACTTTGTCAAGAAACTCTTCTCCTACAAGCCCGCCCGCAGCATCCCTCGGAATGGCAGAACCGGGTAATCGGTTATCTGACATTTCAAGATTCATACCGTTATTATCCTCCTTTTCCGGAAATAAAATCACCCCGGCAATGCAAACGAGCCGGAATTTCCATTGATATGATTATATCACACAGTCATTTGATTGTCAATACTTAATTTTTAACAAACAACATTTTACAATTTGTTAACAAAAATCGACTCTGTATATGAGATAATTATTATAATTTTGATTTCTTTTTATGAGAGACAGCAGACAACGAATATATTGTTTTCCTTTTTCACTCAAAAAGCAAATTTTCAGGAAAGGGCTTTTGCATTGCAAAGGCATAGGTTTTTTTATGATAAATATTGCACTTCTCGGGTTCGGAACCGTTGGAAGCGGGGTAGCCGAGGTACTTACCGAAAACCGTGAGCTGATAAAAAGCAGAACCGGATTTGATATTCATATAAAATACATTCTCGACCTCCGCGAATTTCCCGATCATCCGCTCGGCAACCGCGTCGTTCATGACTTTAATATTATCCTTAACGATCCTGAGGTGCAGATCGTCGCAGAAATGATGGGGGGCGTACATCCCGCATACGATTTTTCAATGGCAGCTCTTCAAGCCGGAAAAAATGTAGTCACTTCAAATAAAGCAGTAGTTGCGGAATTCGGTCCGGAGCTCCTCTGCGAGGCGCGTAAAAAAGGAATCCGATATCTTTTTGAAGCAAGCGTAGGAGGAGGAATCCCGATTATCCGCTCCCTTACGGAGCAGACTGCCGGTAACGATATATTTGAAATAGACGGAATATTAAACGGTACAACAAATTATATCCTAACCGAAATGTTCAAAAACGGCGTCTCCTTTGCCGACGCGCTCGCGTCTGCTCAGGCGCTTGGATATGCCGAGGCGGATCCTTCTGCCGATGTCGACGGATTCGATA
>USPP01000379.1 GCA_900556615.1 uncultured Eubacteriales bacterium | reverse complement strand
GGCGGCGGCAGCCCCTGAAAAGCCGAGAAAAATCGCGCCGCCGTAAGCAACAAACACGCCGAGCTGCGCTGCAGCACCGAGCATAAGACTTTTCGGATTGGCAATAAGAGGTGAAAAGTCCGTCATCGCACCGATTCCGAGAAAAATAAGAGACGGATATATTCCGAGCTTAACTCCTAAATAGAGCATATCGATCAAACCGCCCTCCTGAAGCACCCGCATATAATCGGGATGCTCCACGAAGAACAGCTCGGTATGAATCAGCTCCTGCCCGGGAATATTGGCAAGCAGCATCCCGAAGGCAATCGGCAGAAGGAGCATCGGTTCAAATTTACGTCCGATGGCAAGATAGAGCAGTACGCCGATGATAACATACATGATCAAATATTTTATAAGAGTTTCCGGCGAAGCGGTTGCAATTGCAATTCCGGTAGACTCCCAAAAGTTTCGCAGTGTTTCGAGCATTTTTTTGACCATAACTTTCGTTTTGCGAAAACTCTGACTGAAGACAAAGACTTTTGCAGGGCTGCGCCCCGCTTAAGGGTTTACATCCATAAGAACTCATTAAATCAATCGTCAACGGATCTTTCCGGCTGATTTATTGCCCGGCATCGTTAAAACCTTGAAATACAAACGTATTCCTGCGCTTTTTTGCCTTACCGTTCAAAATATCATCATGGAAATCTGCATATCCGATTGATTCAGCGATTCCTTAAGAATCCCTTTATTAAAGTTTTTGCAGGTTTTCAGGGTGATTTTTCAAAAACATCCTAAATAAGGGCCGGAATAAAGCCGGACTTGATTTTGTCTGCACTCTGAGCTTCCCTTTGTGAAAGCTTCCTTAAATTTATAATAGATAGCTTGCGGAGCAAATCGCCGCATTTCTTTGCTGAGACGAAAACCGAAAGAACTGTTCGAAATTCTCAGACATTTTCTTTCTCTTCCGATCTCCTGCCGCAATTTTGCCTCGTATGCAGAGATCTGCGGCATTCTCTGGTAACAACCGTTATTCTCTGCGGTACCGTTTTATGGTTTCCGGTTCGTTCTCAGCCGATGGTAGCAATAACCGCACCGGTAGCAACAGTCTGCCCGGCAGATACGGCAACAGATGTCACGGTTCCATCACAGGGAGCAAAAATCTCGTTTTCCATTTTCATCGCTTCCAAAAGGCACACAAGATCTCCCTTCTTTATACTTGATCCGCTTGATACCGCGACCTTAAGAATAGTACCCTGCATCGGCGCCGTTACAGGAGTTCCCGCGCCCGGCTTTACGGAAGCAGAACCGGTTGATTCAAGCTTTACCGAAGGTTTTGCGGAGGGAATACCGGAAGAAACGGGAACGCTTTCCGCGATCTCCTCAACCTCCACCTCATATACGGTTCCGTTAACGGTTACATGATAACGCTTTGACATAACTAATTTCCTCTTATCTTTTATTATTTACTTACGTTTTGCTTTTTTAAAGGATACCACGCGAAAGGAGGTTATCGGCTTATCGGTATATGCGGATATCGCAGCAGCAATAGCCGCCACCGTCTCCCTTTCATCCGAAGTCGGTTCCGTTGCGACTGTTTCCGAAACAACAGCTTTCTCCGGGAGTTTGTCAGTCTTAGTCTCCCTGCCGAAAATTTTTCCGAAAATTTCAAGAATTCCCCAGATGATCGCAAGTACCGCAAATACCACAAGAAAGCCGATTATCGCTGTGCTGAATATCGAGGACAGCTTTTCTGACAGCGTCATAGACGAGGATACTTCCTCGGGAAATAACGATAGTGTAGTAAACATTTTATCTCCTGATATAATATTGAGAATTATATAAATATTAAGGCAATGCCGCCGTTCCCGCGGCTTTCGCCTTGACGGCAATACAGATGGGCTCGCGCCTTGATGATGCACCACAGGGCACTTTTTCGTTATACTTCACAAATCTCGCCGGCAGAAGCCTCACTCTTGCCTCTTAAATTGGTATCGTCTGACGAAAAACAGGACTGCACAACAATCATTGTACGGTATTGCCTTAAAAAATTTCAAAGGCTGCCGC
>USPP01000378.1 GCA_900556615.1 uncultured Eubacteriales bacterium | reverse complement strand
GCTCCGAGAAACGCACGGCAGGCAAAACCAAGCCCTCCAGCCGCACCGACGCCCGCCTCGGTGGAATAATCTTCTCCGAGAAAAGCAGAAGAAACTTTCGCAAAATGAATCGCTCCCAATTCAAGACGCTCAATCATAGCGTTATCTGCGCCCTTCTGCCGGGCAAAAACGCGGGAACAGCCGTATTCACCGTAAAGCGGATTCTTCACATCGCACATCGCGGTAAAGACAATCTCTCTGAATTTCTCGAACCGTTCTCCCTTTTCTATTTTGACGATTGCTCCGAGACTTTTTCCGGTAGGAATAAATTCTGCTCCGTCACGATTCAGAAATTTGATACCGAGCGCCGTCAACATACCTGCACCGCAATCATTTGTACAAGAACCTCCGAGCGCAAGTATAATATGTTTTGCGCCGTTATCAACCGCATATTCGATCAGTTTGCCGATACCAACGGTAGACGTAAGCTCAGGATTGAGCCTATCCTTCGCAAGAGGAAGACCGGCACACTGAGCAGCTTCTATCACCGCTTCATTTTTCTTTGTGAAGAGTATTTGAGCATGAACTGTCTCGTGATACGGTCCTTCTGTAACCGTACGATCTGTTTCGCCTCCGACCGCAGCAAAAAGACTTTCAAGCGTACCTTCTCCGCCGTCGGCAATCGGCACCGACCGCACCGCAGCCTCCGGACAAATCCGTTTTATTTCATCGGATGCTATTTCGCAGAATTGCCTTGAGCTTATTCCGCCCTTGAAGGAATCCGGAGAAATCAAAATATTTTTTATCATATTCATCTCCATTCTGCCGCCAAATCACCGGTATAAACCGTAAGAAATTCCCCCTGTGTTTCCGAAGAAAGCAAAATGGGGCGGCTTCCATTTTAGAGGAGAATTCGGGCGTGAAACCGCTATACTTCATACAAGCTAAACATATTTTTCACACAAATCGCCGAGCCTGTTTTTATTTAGAAACAGAAAAAGCTGTCCATCCCTATGCCGACTCAAAATTCCGATTTCCGGCTCGTCTCCGATACGAAGCTATGAAATATTTCTTGATTCGTTATTTCCAAATAACGCGTTCTTATGAAGCCGCAGGAATTTCCTCTCGCAGAAAACCATTCTTCACGCTTTCGCAAATTCCTTTATCTTTCTCCCTCAAAGATTCGCACTGCCAAGTTGAGTCTATTCTTAAAGCGCTCAATAATCTATCATGTGATTAGCGCCCTGCCTGTAATTACCAAACGCCAGTCCTCGTTAATATATTATAGCCCTTTTGAAGCAAAATCGGCTACAAAGATATCACTACAACATTTGTTTCAAAAACCAAATTCTTCTTGCAGAAATAAGTCTCGTTTTTCTGCTGGAAACTTTATATCTATATTTTTCGGAAATAAATCCAATTAACACAATTGTTTGCAAGGCTTAAGATTATTATACCACATAACCACCATATGTCAACACTTAAAATGCATGTACGACAACGCACTATTTTGTGAATTTTATTATGATTCGTCTTTATATATTTCCAATTGCTGATAGAAATGATTTCTCTTTTTACTCTCTGAACATAAAAATTCCCATCTGCATAAAAGAATACCAATTAAAATAAAGTGATCTGTAAAAATCCAAAAAGCTTTCACGTCATCATACAGCCGCAAATCCAACATCAGCTTTATTCCATTATATACGCCAAATATGGCTCTCTCCGGATCTTCTGTCAGACAACTTTCTTGACAAAGTCATTACCCGTTCAAAATTCCGGCTGCAAATCGTTGACATTACCTCGGCATTGTGATATAATAATTTTGACTGAGCAGTGCATTCGCGCAGCATCACGCCGTAAGGTATTGCTGTGAGGAAAGTCCGGGCTCCATAGAGCAGGGTAACGGATAACGTCCGCCGAAGGTAACTTCAGGGAAAGTGCAACAGAAATAAACCGCATGACGCCGTCATGTAAGGATGGAAAGGCGAGGTAAGAGCTCACCGGCATTCTGGTAACAGCGTGCAAATGTAAACCCTACCCGGAGCAACTCCCCAAAGGAATTCATG
>USPP01000377.1 GCA_900556615.1 uncultured Eubacteriales bacterium | reverse complement strand
GTCAGTGGATCGGAGACGTTTCGGTGCAGATGCCACAGATTTTTTATCTCATGGACAGCAACTCGCAAAAGCTGGCGAAAAAGGCAATCTCCGATTTCATCCATTTGCGCAAAGGAGATGTTCTGGTCGGCAATGTTCCGGGAGCCGATTTCAGTGAGCTTCCTGCCCAAAGCTTAAACGCGATCAGTGAAATGGGATTCATAGCGGAATACTATCGTGGCACCGGCGATACCGAAGTACTGTCATGGGCTTTTGAGCCGGCAGTACGGTATTTAATGTTATGGAATCTCAACGACGACGGGTTGATTGTCGGACGAAAGGGAAACTGGAGATGGTTTGACCACCTGTACAATGCAGATGAGGACGTCCTGGAAAACGCATGGTATTACTCTGCCATAAAATTTTCACAAGAGATGGCAAACATCTTAGATGATCACCGCTTTGATTCCTTCCTTGAGGAACGTGCCGAAAGCATTCTACGGAGTTTTGACCGCTGCTATTTTCAAGGCGACTATTATTCCTCTAAAGGAATTGTGGATGATCGTGCGAACGCCATGGCGGTTTTATCGGGGCTTTGCAAAAAGGAGAACTATCCCAAAATTCGCACCATATTGCTCTCGGTTTTCAACGCGACGACCTATATGGAAAATTATATTCTCACCGCCTTATGTAAAATGAATTATCGCAAAGACGCCTATCACCGCATGATGTCCCGTTATTATAATCTCGCCCAAAATGAAAATTCCACGCTTTGGGAAGACTTCTATATTTTGGGGACAAAAAATCACGCCTGGAGCGGTGCACCGGCTACGATTGCCTTCCGTTACTTCATGGGTATTGAAACGAATGACGGTTATCAGACTTTTCGAATTAACTATGAAAAATCTCTGTTTAAAAAAATGAACTGCTGTTTTCCTGCCAAAAACGGCACTGTCACCGTGAATATCGACAACGAAAAAGGCAATGTAAGTATTTTGAATCAATCAGACAGCCGGTATATACCATATTAAATCTTATCGTCTTCCATACCAGCAGGTCAATATACTGCAATAATCAAGATTTTAATATTTATCATCGAACAAACCCGGGCATTCTTCAATATGCGAACACAAGCCAAAACTTTGCCTCCACCAGGGAACTTTTTACCTTAGATTATCATATTAAGTATAACAAAAGGAAAAAGAGATAGCAACTCATCAAAAAAACTTTATAATGGCCAATGACGAGTAAACCATAAAAGGAGAAAACGATGAGTGGCTACAGGCTTTGTCCTTCAGACTGACCGCACGCTAAGCAGATGGCGATACATAAAAAAATCGGGACTGCCGGCATATTCACCGGCAGTCCTGAATTTATATATCTTACTTGTGGGAAACTTTTCTTTGAATCAATTTGACAATCTCGACAATCGGTATGGTGAGAAAAGCAAGACCGAGTGCCACGGCATATTCAAGTAAACTGATTTCTTCAAAACCGAACATATTGCTAAGCGCAGGAATATAGATCAGCATCGTTGTCAGAAGAAGCGATACGATCATCGTTCCGAACAAAAGCATATTGTGTGTCTTGAGTCTAAATATGGAGTTATGTGAACGCATATTATAAGAATGGAAGATTTCCGCCATCGACATAGTAAGAAACGCCATAGTCATACCATCGGGGCTCTGAGCAATTTCCCATTTGCCTGCTTCCATAAAATGCCCGATAAAATAGGCGGCAAGCGTTATAATCGAAATCATGAGTCCCTGATAAAAGACATTGAAGCCCATTCCATTCGCAAAAATACCCTCATTGCTTTTTCTCGGCTTGCGCGTCATGATATCGGGTTCAGCCTTCTCAGCACCAAGAGCAAGTGCGGGAAGCGAATCGGTCACGAGATTGATAAAGAGAATGTGCGGAGGCTTCAGAATCGTAAATCCGCAAAGAGTGGCAACAAAAATACTGATAACTTCGCTGAGATTGGAAGAAAGCAGGAATTGAATACATTTACAAATATTATCGAAAATACGTCTTCCCTCTGCAACTGCGCTGACAATCGTAGCAAAGTTGTCATCGCTCAGAATCAT
>USPP01000376.1 GCA_900556615.1 uncultured Eubacteriales bacterium | reverse complement strand
TCGGTATAAGTAACGCCGTGATAGCTGTCATCGGGAGTGCAGAGACCGGGAAATTTTTCAGGGTATGCGGTCCAATCGAAATTTCCGGAATCGACGATACAGCCTCCGACCGCTGAGCCGTGTCCGTCCATATATTTGGTAGTGGAATGAGTTACGATATCGGCTCCCCATTCAAAGGGACGGCAGTTAACCGGTGTGGCGAAGGTATTGTCAACAATAAGCGGAACGCCGTGAGAATGTGCGGCGTCTGCAAATTTTTCGATATCGAGAACGGTCAGTGCCGGATTGGCGATCGTTTCACCGAATACGGCTTTGGTATTCGGACGAAAAGCGGCGTTGAGCTCTTCCTCGGAGCAATCGGGAGAGACGAAGGTGAATTCTATTCCCATACGTTTCATGGTGACGGCAAAAAGATTATAGGTACCTCCATAAATAGAGGAGGATGAGACGATATGATCTCCGCAGGAGGCAATATTGAATACCGAATAGAAGGATGCCGCTTGTCCGGAGCCGGTAAGCATAGCAGCGGAACCACCCTCAAGCTTGCATATTTTGGCGGCTACCGTATCACAGGTCGGGTTTTGAAGGCGTGAGTAAAAATATCCCGCCGCTTCCAGATCGAACAGCTTTCCCATCGCTTCCCCCGTGGAATACTTAAAAGTAGTGCTTTGAATGATCGGGATCTGACGCGGTTCGCCGTTTCCCGGCGTATATCCGCCCTGTACACACTCTGTTCCAATTGATGTTTTCATAATTATAATCATACCTTTCCCGACGGGAGAGTCCGTTTTTTCTGCAGACGTGTTCTCATTTACGCCGGTACAGGTTTTGTCAAAGCAAGACATCGGTCTTTCTCCCGAAATAAAAATTTTATCTGATAATTAGTGTCTGCTGAATCATTCGCTTTGCGAATGATTGGTGCGGCAAAGCCACACCCCATATAAAAACATCAATAGCACCCTGAACGGAGCTTGGGATTAAGTTTCGGTCGGACTTTGTCTACACCCTATCTGATATATCGATAATATATCAGTATATATCTTTTCTCTTAATCAAATGAGGATTTTTTGTTACCAATCTGTCAATTTTTATTTTCGGGAAAAATTACCGATGCAAAATCAGACTGTTTCATGAAAAATTATCTTTTTATAAGAATTTTTTGTGTCATTGCAAAATTGGCGGAATTTTGAAAAAAATGTGAAATCTTTGTTGACAAAATGCGAAGTATGTGATATAATGACAGTCAGTTTAAGAAATCTTTAATTCGGTACAGAGAGACCGGCAAGATTGATATAGGAAACGGTGTTTGCCGTATGTGGATTGAGTCTTGCCGTGTGCAGGGCTTTCTTTTTTATATTTCGGATCCGGGGGAAACAGCTTGTGGAAACAAAGTATAAATCAAGAATTATGGACGGGGATTCTCTCAGGCGCGCACTGATGCGGATCACTCATGAAATACTTGAAAAGAATAACGGAAGCGATAATCTCTGTCTTGTCGGGATAAAGACGCGCGGTGTACCGATTGCCGCGAGAATCGCGGAGAATATAAAACGTATAGAGGGCAGAGAGGTCCCTGTAGGAAGCCTTGACATTACCCTTTACCGAGATGATTTAACCGCACTTTCCGATATGCCGGTAGTCAACGGAAGCGACATTCCCTTTGCCGTTTCCGGAATGCGGATTATTTTGGTCGATGATGTGCTTTTTACCGGAAGAACGGTGCGTGCGGCAATAGAGGCTCTGTTCAAGCTCGGCAGACCCGGTGCAATTCGCCTTGCCGTTGTTGTTGACAGAGGTCACAGAGAGCTTCCAATACGTGCCGATTATGTGGGAAAAAATGTCCCGACCTCAGTTTCGGAAATCATCTCTGTCAAATTATCGGAAACCGACGGCGAAGATGCCGCCGATCTGCTTGAAGCAGCCGGAAACGAAAATCAGTAAATTAAAGCTTCGGCTTTATAAAATATTCGGAGGGAAATATGAAACTTATCTACAATGTCAGTGACAAACCCAAATTCGGGCAGCTGATCGTTTTTGCGATTCAGCAGCTTCTTGCGATTCTTGCCGCCACAA
>USPP01000375.1 GCA_900556615.1 uncultured Eubacteriales bacterium | reverse complement strand
GATACGGTTACGGGAACCGGACATGCGGTGGACACGCCGGTATCTTCTTCGGTGATCGGAAGAGTTTTAAGCCCTATCGGTGTTCCGCTTGACGGAAAACCCTTTAAGCCAAAAAAATATGCCCCTATGGAAAAAACGGCGCCGGGAATTATCCTCAGAAAGCCTGTTTGCGAGCCGCTTGATACCGGGATTCTTGCAATTGACAGTATGATTCCTATCGGAAAAGGTCAAAGAGAACTGATAATAGGAGACAGACAGACCGGGAAAACAACGATTGCGGTTGACACAATACTGAATCAGAAGAATAAAAATGTTATTTGTATATACTGCGCGATTGGACAGAAGGCCTCAACCGTATCGCAGGTCATTATGACTTTACGCAAGGCGGGTGCTATGAAATATACAACCGTTGTCGCTTCGACTGCGGCTGACAGTCCGGCTATGCAGTATCTTGCGCCATATGCCGCCTGCTCCATGGCGGAATCCTTTATGCATGAGGGAAGAGATGTTCTTGTCGTATATGACGATTTGTCAAAGCATGCTGTGGCGTATAGAACCATGTCTCTTCTTCTTCATCGTCCACCGGGACGCGAAGCATATCCGGGAGATGTGTTTTATCTTCATTCTCGGCTTCTTGAGCGCTCTGCCAGTATGGCTGACAGCGAAGGAGGGGGGACGATGACTGCGCTTCCTATTGTTGAGACTACGGGCGGAAATATTTCCGCTTATATTCCTACCAATGTTATTTCAATAACCGACGGACAAATTTATCTTGAATCGGAGCTTTTTCATTCCGGAATAAGACCGGCTATCAATACCGGACTTTCGGTATCCAGAGTCGGAAGAGCCGCACAATATAAGGCCATGAGAAAGGTATCCGGCCTTCTCCGGATAGAGCTTGCCCAATATAAGGAAATGGCAGTTTTTGCCCGTTTCGGCTCTGATCTCGATTCCGGCACAAGGGAAACTCTTGAAAGAGGAGAGAAGCTGACGGAGATTTTCAATCAGGATAAAAACAAGCCTTATTCGCTGAGTCAGGAGACGGTATTGCTTCTCGGTTTCCGATGCGGAGCCTTTGACGCGGTGGAACCGAGAAACATGAAAAAGATGATACCGGCTTTTCTCGATTATTTTGAAAAGAATTGTTCCGATCTGTTGTCCGGGATTGATGCCAAGCACGATTTTGATGATCAAACCGAGGACATGCTGAGGGGGCATTTCGGAAGGTGGGCTGAGCTTGCTGAATCCGTCTGAAATCAAGGACCATATAAAAGCGATTGAACAAACAAGGCAGATTACAAACGCCATGTATCTTCTTTCAACCTCCCGTATGAAAAAAACTATGAAAATGATAGATTATAACGTAGAATTTATGGTTCGTCTGCGTGCAACCATGAAGGATATCTTTCTTCATACCGAGGTTCCCATTCATCATCCGTATCTTGACGGGCATCCTGAAGTGAAAAGCTCTCTTTTTATCATTATATCAGGTGATAAAGGGCTTTGCGGAAGCTATCATAGCAATCTTTTCTCCTTTACAGAGCAAAAATTAAAGAAACATGCTTCTTCCAATAGCAGAATAGGCGTAATTGGTATTGCCGGTGAGGAATATTTCCGTCAGCACGGCAAACAGCCGGATTATATTTGGCGGGGAATCGTTCAAAAGCCTACTCTGTACCAGGTGCGCGTGATAACCGACACGGTGCTTGAGGAATATAAAAAGGGCAGACTTGATAAGGTTTATGTTATATTTACGCATTATGTAAACGCAACAGTTCAAGAGCCTCTCATGATAAAACTGCTTCCTCTTTCAGTGGACAATTTGAAGGATGCAGAAATTGAATATAACTACAGAGGAGATATTCTCTTTGATCCCTCTCCCAACGCGGTGTTTGAAAGGGTTGTGCCTCAGTTTATTGTAGCAACCCTGTTTAATGCTATTTCACAATCCTCGGCTTCGGAGCATGCGGCACGTATGAACGCTATGCAAACTGCCACGAAGAATGCGGATGAAATGCTCAAACGGCTTCAGGCTGACTATAACGCAAGACGCCAGCTTGCCATAACCAATGAGC
>USPP01000374.1 GCA_900556615.1 uncultured Eubacteriales bacterium | reverse complement strand
GCTGTTTGCGCTTTCGGCTTGTATGGCGCTTTCTTCCTGTTCAGGAGGAGGAAAAGGCGGTGATACCGAAATATTATCGGGAGGAGATATTACGACAGTGAATACAGAAACGTTGAACACAGAACCGCAAGAAATCGATCCGACCGGCGATCTGGCTTTGGATACCGACTCCGATTCAGAGAACGGAGCTTTTTATGACGCCTTTCCCGACGGATCCGACAAATGGACGGTGAAAAGTGAGAATACCTCCGCTGTCGCGAAGGACGGAATGCTTCAGGTAACAATGAAAGAATATGGAGACGACAGAATTCTCAGACGAAAAGGAAGTATAAAGACAGCAGAGAGGTTTGAGCTTGAATTTCGGCTCAGAGTTACTTCGGAAGGCAGGCGTGTCGGTTTTCGATTTGATTATAACGGTGCGAGCATATATATGCTGGTGTATCCCGACGCGGTTCAATTCCGCGGCGCCAAAACCGATCTTGACGATATCAATCTTACCATTCTGAACGATTGGCATATCTATAAGATCATTGTCGACGGAGAAACGGCGCATTTTTATTTTGACGGTAAATATGTAATATCCTTTGAACCGCAGACCGGCAGCTATACAGGAGGATTTACGATTTTCGGTGCTGCGATAGACGGACGGGATCTCAGGTTTGATATAGATTATATTTCATACAAGCCTTTGGAATCCAAAATCACGCTTATCGATGTGATAAACGGAGCTCAGTATACGAACACAAGCCGGCTTTCTCTCAGCGTCAGAGTGGATTCCGACATCTCCGGAGAAGCCGACGAGGTGATATACCGTGCGAACGGCGTTCGGATCGGATCATCGAACAAGAAAAATCTTGGGTATCTTTTTGATTGGGAGAACATTAAGCCGGGCTCCTATATCATAACCGCCTGTTACGGAAACTATGAGTCCGTGGGAATGAAGGTTCTCTTCGGTGAAGCGGATACGGAAAACAGCTCTGTAAAAAAAGCGGAGAGCGAGGTAAGCACTGCCGGCAAGCTGCTTGGAAGCTATGAGCTTACATATAAGATAGCAAAGACCGGAAGTTCAAGGCTTACTGTCCGGAACGGAAGCCATAAGCTCAATCTTTCTTACTCCGGAGAGAATATTACCGTGCTTACAAAAGACGGAGAAAAGACCGTTACGGGAGGAGCGGGGGACTACTGTCTGCTTGCCGACGGAAGTACGGCATGGCTGTATCTTAACAGCCGGCTTCTTTTCAGCTTTACCATGCCGGCAGATTTTACCTATGAGGGAATTACCTCAGAAGGAGAAATATCGGACATAAAAGTAACTGGCTTCAACAGGACGTTTTATCGGTTTGACGTATCGGAGAGTCTGTTCACGGAGCTTGACGATTTCGGAAATACCTATGCGGCGGAGTTTATTTTTGATTCCGGAAAGGATGCGGAAATTACGCTTTTTGACGGGAACTATAAAGCCGCGCTTAGAATCGAGTCAGGAACCGTTTACGGACTGACCGCCCCGAAGCTGATGCCGGAGGAGACGCCTCTTACCACGCTTTCGGACGGAAAGCACTGTGCTGAGCTCCGGGTTTCCGGAGGAATCGCTCTTCTATATATTGACGGAAAATGGGCAGGCTCTCTGAGACTTCCTGCCAGCACTGCGGGAAGACATCTGAGCATTCGGGGAACTGTTTCCTTTGAACTGCGTTCCTATGAGGACAGATATTATCTTGAGCTTGACTTTGAAAACGATTCCTGGAAAGATTATCTCACTGCCTCCGAGAGCGGTGTTTTAAGCGTTTCCGCCGGTTCGCTGGTGCTCGGCGCGGGAGAAGGCTCGTATACTGTCACAACAGAAAATTTTGCGGGGAAATCCGATTACGCGGTAACGGCGGATTTCAGCGGAAAGACTTCCGGTGTATTTTATCTGCTTGCAAGATATACAAACGAATATTCCGGAATTTATGCGGGATATAATTTTGATTCGGGAAGATATGAAATCCGGAGCAGCAGCTCGGTAAATAAAACCCTGTATGCCGACGCGCCGAAGGGGGAAACCGAATTTCGGCTTACTGTCAACGGGGATACGGTTACGCTTTATG
>USPP01000373.1 GCA_900556615.1 uncultured Eubacteriales bacterium | reverse complement strand
GGTGGGGCGGAGCCCCATAAGTAGGAACTTAAGGAGCAAAGCCCCTCACTTCTTCCCTACGGAAGTAACACTATACAATGAATTTTGTCAAAATTCGGCACAATATATTGTATATTTCTATTGACACACAAGTGATTTTGTTGTATGCTATATAATGTTACTTTATCAATTATAACATTGATAAAAAGAAGATTATACAAAGTTTTTCCCCATACGGATAAATTATTCCCCAAACGCTGCATATACAATTGAAAGGCGAAAAATAGATATATGATAATACACGGATTTCAAAAGCTCACCTTGCTTGATTATCCCGGAAAAACCGCCTGCACCGTATTCACCGGAGGATGTAATCTCAGATGTCCCTTTTGCCATAATGCCGATCTTGTTTTAAAACCGGGGATTTATCCGGTTATTCCAGAAGAGGAAGTCTTTGAATTGCTCAAAAAACGCCAAAATACAATAGATGGCGTTTGCATCACGGGAGGTGAGCCGATGCTCATGAAGGATCTTCCGGAATTTGCCGGAAAGCTCAAAGCGCTGGGCGTGTCGGTAAAGATTGATACCAACGGCACCTTCCCCCGCCAGCTTAAATACATTGTAAAAAACGGTCTTGCCGATTATATTGCGATGGATATCAAAAACTGCTTCAGAAAATACGGAGAAACAGTAGGAAAAAAGAATTTTGATTTTTCCGTAATAAAAAAAAGCATCGATTTCCTAAAAGCCTGTGGGATTGATCATGAATTCAGAACCACTGTATGCAAGAATTTTCATACCGAATCGGATCTTACGGAAATTGCAAAATATCTCGGCAAGAATGAAAAATACTTTCTCCAGAGCTTTAAAGATTCCGGTGCGCTGCTCTCCGAAAATATCGCGGGTTATACGCCTTCGGAAATGGAAAATCTCCTTTCTGCGGTAAAACAGTTTACCCCTCATGCCGCTTTGCGGGGGGTATAAATAAAGTTGCACAAAAATCCAAACCCAAAATGTTGCAATATAACCATTGACAGCCACAATATATTGTGGTATTATATTAACTGCTACGAATTATAAGAAGGAGAAAAAGCTACAATGTATAATGTAAAAAAGCGCACCGGTAAAATAGTAAACTTTGAACTTTCCAAAATTTCTCAGGCAATTAAACTTGCATTTGATGCACAGGAAAAACAGTATAATCAGGAAATAATTGATTTTCTCGCGCTCAAGGTAACTGCTAACTTTGAGCCTAAAATAAAAGACGGACTTATTGCGGTCGAGGACATCCAGGACAGCGTTGAAAACGTTCTGGTTCAGGCAGGCTATTCCGACGTCGCAAAGGCTTACATTCTTTACAGACGTCAACACGAAAAAATCCGTAATATGAAAAATACGATTCTTGACTATAAAGAAATAGTCAATGATTATCTCGGAAATAACGACTGGCGCGTAAAGGAAAACGCAACCGTAACATACTCGGTAGGCGGTCTTATTCTTTCAAACAGCGGCGCAATAACCGCCAACTATTGGCTATCTGAAGTTTATGACGATGAAATTGCAAACGCTCACAGAAACGCCGATATACATATACACGACCTCTCCATGCTCACCGGATACTGCGCCGGCTGGTCGCTTAAACAGCTTATCAAGGAGGGACTCGGCGGAGTGCCGGGAAAAATCACTTCTGCTCCCGCAAGCCATCTTGCAACCCTTTGCAACCAGATGGTCAACTTCCTCGGGATTATGCAGAACGAATGGGCAGGCGCCCAGGCATTTTCTTCCTTCGACACCTATCTCGCCCCCTTTGTTAAAGTGGACAACCTCAGCTTTGAACAGGTAAAAAAATGCATCGAATCCTTCATCTTCGGTGTTAACACGCCATCTCGCTGGGGAACTCAGGCACCGTTTTCCAACATAACCCTTGACTGGGTGGTCCCTGCGGATCTTGCAGAGCAAAACGCAATTGTTGGCGGTAAGGAGCTTGACTTTAAATATAAAGACTGTAAGCGCGAAATGGATATGATAAATAAAGCGTTTATCGAAATCATGATCGAAGGTGACGCCAACGGCCGCGGCTTCCAATATCCTATTCCGACATACTCCATAACC
>USPP01000372.1 GCA_900556615.1 uncultured Eubacteriales bacterium | reverse complement strand
CCCCTTGCGGTTCTTTCTTTTTGAGATTTTCTTTCTTCGAAGAAAGAAAATCGGGTAGACGTTTTTAGTGTAACTAAATTCCTATTCGCACACTTGCAAAGAATGCCAAAAAACGTTCTCCCGACTCTTTCAAGAATCCGCTAAATTATTATTTATCTTTTTACTTACTTTATTTATATATTTGTGCCGACCAAAGCACGGTAAAACTGACGAAGCCATTACTCATCGGTTCAAATGTAAAAAGGAAGATTTATTGTAATGTGAGGTTCAATTTCCGGGCCCTTTCAGAGGCTAAGGCTGTATTGGTTTTTGGCGCATCGTACGAACCGTATGGGTTTAATCGTACTTGCTTTTGAAAGGGATATTATGGCAATACCGCGGGGGCACGGCTAACGCCTTTGCTGCGCATATGCTTGCATCTATTTCGTCATACTTCACCGATTTTGTCGGCAGAGGAACCGCTCTTGTCTCCTCAATTTGTATCTTCTGGCAAAAAAATGCGGCGGCGCATCTGCGCAGCAATCATTGTGCGGTATTGCCTTATATTTTCAGCAAAGCTCCCAAAGTCTTTTCATATTTTCAAGCCCCATGCTGATTCCGGTCAGATTATCCTCAACGCCTTCAAATTCAAGCGACAGAAATCCGTTATATCCTGCTCTTTTCAATATTCCGAAGCTTTGATATATTTTCGCTTCTCCGTGTCCTACGATTGTGCCTCTCAGATAATTTCCGGCGCGTGTTCTGAACCAACCGTCTCCCGGAAAAGGCTCTGTCCCGGATTTATAGAGAAAGTCCTTAGCATGAACATGGAACGCATAAGATACGAGTTTGGAGACAGAAAGCGCCGGATTTTCGTCTGCACACATAAAATTTCCGAGATCGAGAAGAACTCCGAAATTGCGGTGTGCCACGCTGTTGACAAGTGCTTCGACTCTGTCGGCGTCCTGTGAGAAGTAACCGTGATTTTCGGTCATCGTTTTGATTCCGAGTGTCTCGGCATATGCGCTGATTCTTCTGCACCCTTCGGTAAGACGTGGCAGTGCATCGGCATAACCTATCGAATACTTTCGTCCCGAAAAACCGGATGACGCGTCATGACGGAGCATAGAAACACCGAGCAGCTTCGCTTTATCAGCCATACGACATATCCGGGCAACTTCTTTGTCAAGGATGCCGTCCGATCCGTTTATCAAATCCGAGCCCACACAGAGGCTTACCGCTTCAAGCCCTTTGCTTTTTACATATTCTCCGATTTTTGTAAGCTCATTATCGGCGGTGTCAAGCCAATACGCCTCGGTAAATTCTATTCCGTTGAAGCCAAGCTCAGCGGCTTTATCAATCATTCCGTATATACCGAGTTTATCTGCCGATGAATATCTGCCGAAACTATAGCTGTTTACACAATATTTCATGCGCTCCCTCCGTTATCTTTGGATTTCTACTGCTTTTCCTGTGACAGCCGATTCATATATGGCATCAATGATCCTCATAAGCTCGACGCCGTCCTCGGCGGGGGCGCGGCAGGGAGAAATGCCGCTTACCGCATCTATGAAACCGAGGATTTCTCTCTCGAAAAGTCCGTTGAAGGAGAGTGCAGTACTGTCTGCCGGTGAAACATTGACAAATCTTCCGGCAAGCTGTGTATATATTTCAAGCTCGGGGTCAATACGGCATCCTGCGTTGGTTCCGAAAAGCTCGATATTACCGATATCCTTTTTGATATTGGAGCGAATATCCGCACCGAATCCCATGTTCTTTTTGCCCGTGCGTTTTTGAATAATGTTTTCAATTCCCGCAAATGCGCCGCCGCAGATGAACAGGATATTTGTTGTGTCTATCTGAATGAACTCCTGATGCGGGTGCTTCCTGCCGCCCTGCGGGGGGACGGAGGCAACGGTGCCTTCAAGAATTTTCAGCAAAGCCTGCTGAACACCCTCGCCCGATACATCGCGTGTAATGGACGGGTTTTCGCTCTTGCGGGCAATTTTATCGATTTCATCCACATATATAATGCCGCGTTCCGCTTTTTCCACATCGTAATCCGCCGCCTGAATCAGGCGAAGCAGAATATTCTCCACATCCTCGCCCACGTATCCC
>USPP01000371.1 GCA_900556615.1 uncultured Eubacteriales bacterium | reverse complement strand
CGTTTCTTTTTCCATCGGATTTTCATCGGGAAGCGCCGTTATTTCGGCAACGGCGAAGCTGTTGCCGCCGTTGTTTGTATAGTTTGCCTTTACCGTCTCTCCGTTCTTTCCATGAGCCACCCTTGCGTCAACAAGTCCGTCTCCGGTTGCGTTTTCAAGGTATTCGGAGAAAACAAGCTTGTAATTATTCTTATAGAAATCCTCGTCGATCACCGATTCGGCAGCTGTATAGCCGTCAAAGGTCAGACGAATTTTTTCGGAATATTTTACTCCCTCAACCGTTTCGGGGTTGATGTATTCAACGCTCGCCTCGCCGTTCTTCGGCTTAATCTGGTTTGTTCCGCTTTCCGCCGATATTCTCAACCAAATATTTTCCGCAGCAGGAATTGTAACCGGAGCCGAGAAACGGAGCTCGATTGTGAATACCGGGGCGTTCTGCTTCTTCGAGCCGATGTCGCCCGTCTTCTGAGAAACATAGTATGCGCCGGTAAGCTCTACCGTCTTTGCGTCATCGGCAAATACGCTGATCGAAAATACCGCTGAAAAAACCGTTAACAATGCGAGTAAAATTACTGATAATTTCTTTTTCATCACTTTTATTCTCCTTACAGAAAAATTTGTTTCAAATAAGATACCGAAGACAACGTATTTAGAAAGGTTGCCGTCTCTGGCTTAATGTATTTCACCCTTAAGAATCCCTTTTCTAAAAGTTTTAGATACTTTTCCCCCCAAAGCATTCTTATTGATTCGGGGCAAAGCCTCAGCTTGATTTTATCTGCGCTCTAAATTAATTATTTCTTTTTCTTCTTTCCGGTAATAATGGCAACAACCACAACCGCCGCTATAACGACCGCTGCAACAGCAATCACTATTTCAAACGGAAAACCATTGTTCTTATCATCGCCCAAATCGGAAGTGTCGGCAGAATCAGCCGGCTTTCCGGTGGTGTCCTCAGTCTTTGACGGGATTTTTTGTGTCGTTATCGGTTCTGTCATCTCAGATTCTGTCGTCTGAGTGTCAGGTATTGTCGGGATGTCGGTGGTTTGCGGAGCGGTTGTTGCACTGTAATCCATTATTTCAACAAGGTTAAAGAAGAAGCCCTGACCGTTCTGTTTGTTACAGAGAAGTGTCTCTCCGTTCTTACCGTGAATCACATTGCTATCAAAGATAAAATCCTCCGGCGATCCGTTATATTCGGTAAAAACAATCATATAGCCATTTTTGAAAATATCCTCGTCGACCTCGGAGGAATCCGTCATCCCCGTCCACCCGTCAAAGGTCAGGCGGATTTTGTCGGAGTATTTCACTCCGTCAATTTCTTCGGGCTCGATATACTCGACGCTCGCCTCGCCATTCTGTGGTTTAATCTGTTTTTCGCCACTTTCTGCCGAAAGACGAAGCCAAATATTTTCTGCCGCCGGAATGGTAACAGGCGCAGAAAAGCGCAATTCTACTTGAAATACCGGAAAATTCTCCTTGCTTCCGATATTTCCGATAGAATAATCAACGTAGTACGCCCCGGTGCAAGTTATAAAGGCGTCCTCTGCACTGGCTGTAAAGCCTGCGGCAAAGACGGAAATTACCGCTACCGCCGCAACAAGATACGCTATCAGCTTTTTTTTCATTTCTTTTGCTCTCCTTACTTTAATAATATTTTATCAAAACGCATAGACGCGTCTGAATTCTTCATAAACCACAGATTTCTCCTCCGTGCTCAATTTCCGGAACGGAAAGCTTGCGTCTCCGACCTCTAATCCCTGCATTTCAAGGAGCGCCTTAGTGCATGGAATAGTCCCATAAGCCGAAATAAGCGCAACCACGCGATCGGCAACCGTTTGACAGCGGAGTGCCTCAGACATTTTCCCCTCAAAAACGTATAAATACGCTTGTAGAGCGGCGTCATGAGATTATAGGTTGTTCCGATTCCGCCGTCGACACCTGCGGCAAGTCCCTGAAGCAGAGTTTCATCGGGACCGTTTATGATGTTCATTTCTCCGTTCGTAAGATCCCTTATGCGCATCACCGAATAGTAATCCGGTCTCGTCCATTTGATACCGGTAATATTGTCAACCTCAAACAGAAGAGCTACCTGTTCCGGGGTAAATGACACGTT
>USPP01000370.1 GCA_900556615.1 uncultured Eubacteriales bacterium | reverse complement strand
GTCAGGAAAGGCTGTTTCTTCACTGCCTGCATCGGAGAGCGAATATCAGTGCTTTACCGTTACCTACAGCAGCTATAATATAAAATCCGAATATAAGTATTATATAACGCAGGATCCGAATAACTCTTATTATCTTGATTCTTTCGGAAATTACTACAAGATTTCTCCCGATTCGGTTCAGAGCTTTCTTTCTACCGAGTATGCTATGTGTGTGTTTCCCTCTGCCGCTCAGCCGACTCTTTCCGTAGGCGATGTTTCTTCGGTAATTCCTCAGTCAATGGAGTGGAAATTCCTCGGATACAATAATGAGTTCTATGACGGAACAGTTTCAGTTGCGACGGAAATTCCGACCTGCAACGTTTCAGGCGGTCTTGAGCTATCCTTTGACGTTGAGCCGGATTATTTATTCGTAGAGATGAAGGATCGGGATGGGACTACCGTATTTGAGGATTTTTATGAAAAAATGGATCCTTCTCTCTTTTCGGATAATACCGTGTACGATGTTACTGTGACAGCAAAATGGTATGAAGCGGACGGCAGAATTAATTTCGGAGAAGGTGTTTATAAATTTAAAGCGAATGTTCTTTCTCCGGCTGTGTTTTATCTCAGTACCTCTCAGATACAATATGGTGATTTTGTTATTATTTCCGCTAAAAACATTGTGGATAAGTCACTGATCGGTTTTGCTTCGAACCCCGATATTTATTTTACTCCGGTGTTTTTTGAGTATGGTGGGTATTATCATGCAATAGTTCCGGTTTCTCTTTCATGTATTGAAAAAAATGATAAGGCGGATCGCTATTCCTTTACGCTTTCTTACGGTGGGGTGTATCAGGAACTGGATCTTGATGTTTCCGTGAGAAAAATATCAAAAGGCTATCCGAGTATAAGCCTTTCGAAAATCAATGAATGTTACAACAGTACTACTATCAGCGACTTTAATTCCGTGATGTCCGTTCCGTTTGCTAATCAGTGTGATGAACTATATTGGATGAAGGATAATATGCTGATTACTCCGACCGAGAGAAATGTAAAAATGGGATTTGGCTTTGATGTTATTTTGTCTGAAGCGGATATCATCTACACGCATGAAGGGGTAGACTTTAAAGTAAAAACCAATGATACCGTATCTGCTTGTTTGCCCGGCAAGGTTATATTTGTGGGTGAGACTAAGCTTTCAGGAAAAACCGTTGTTATCGATCATGGAGGTGGATTGAAATCTCTCTATGCTAACATGAGTTCCCAGGGAGTGAAAGAGGGAGATGTTGTTGATAAAGGTCAAATTATCGGTATAGTAGGAAATACCGGATTCTGTAGCGGTACCTCTCTTCATTTCGGACTGTATGTGTTTGACATACCTGTGAGATATTATACTTATGAAACGGAAGGGGTATTTATTGCCGAGGCGGTGCGGCAGAATATTACGGCTCTTAACAACTGAAAGTAAATGTTGTAATTGAATAAAGTAGGCGGCGGATCATCATATCTGCAAGCTCAGACTGTCGACAAAGTCCGTTCGAGAGGGCGGATTTTGTTGTGTTTACTAATAGTCCCAATTTGAGAAAGCGTTCCCGATAAAATAGAACGCCAAATTACCATTTGGAACATAGAGGAACAGCATGAAGCAAGAATATATTATTTCCGCTTGCAGCGGAATTGCCATTGATGTAAAGAAAAATCAAAAAATAAAAAGAAATTTGGCAGCGATAAATATTCTGTAGAAAATTATCAAAATAAAATTATAACTTTTCTTAAAAAAAACGGAAAAAAGCCCCTATCCTCTAAGGAATTGGCGGCAAAATGCAGAAGCGTAAAAGGAAATGAAAAAAATTACAAAACGGCGGTCTCTGAACTTTTACAGAACGGAACAATATGCGAACGCCGCAGAGGCTTTGTAATGTGCGATATTCTGGGATTTTTCAAAGCCGAAGTTTTAAGACTTAACCGTACGTTCGGATTCATAAAACGCTGCGACAATAATGAAGAGGTTTTTATTCCGGGAAAATTTCTCTGCGGCGCAATGCCGGGGGATATTGTTTTGGCACGTTATATTGAATCACGTTCAGGAAAGCCGGAAGGCGAAGTTATCGACGTTCTTGTACCGTCGGCATCAAAGCTTA
>USPP01000369.1 GCA_900556615.1 uncultured Eubacteriales bacterium | reverse complement strand
GAGAGACGATGCACGGGAAATAAGCTCTGCCTTGGTAAGTCCCCGAAGCACCGGACGTCCAAATTCAGCGGCAACCGCTTTCATTTCGGCGGGAACAGAGGCATAATCCTCGTTCAGATCGGCATGATTTCCTCCGGTGTTCGTGATGCAAAGGCTGTATCCCGCACTGCTGAGATCAAAATCAAGTTTTTCTATTTTTGCCGCTTCCGCATTTTCAAAATCTATAAAAGAAAAACCGCCAACCGCGCAGGCGGTCTGATCCATAAGACCGGAGGGCTTACCAAAATAAACGTTCTCGGAAAACTGCGCGATTTGCGCAATTTCCGGGGCAGATATTACATTGTCGTTATAAAGATAATTCATTATGGTGCCGACCATTACCTCAAAAGCCGCCGAGGAGGATATACCGGAGCCCTTGAGTACGTCAGAAGTCGTATAAGCGTCATATCCGTGCACCTTATATCCGCGTTTCAGGAAGCCTGCACATATGCCGGAGAGCAGCGAGCCGGAAGTATAAAACAGCGCTTTCTCCGGAGAATCGGGAAAACAGCTTACCGTATCGGCTGGAAATCCTTTGCTCTTGACAGTGACGGTATCCTTATCATTTGCGGAAGCAACGGCAATAATATCAAGATTCACCGCTGCCGCAATCACACAGCCTCGGTTATGATCCGTGTGATTTCCCGATATTTCGCTTCTGCCGGGAACAGAGAATAATCTCACATCTCTATCGTTTCCGAAAAGCTCGGAAAAATCATTTATCGCATCTATGTATCTTTTACGCTGTTCGGAAACAAAAGGCTCTCCGTAAAGCTCCGCAAAACGTACGTCAAGTTCTCCTTTGTTGATTTTCGAAACAAGTTCCTCTGTCTTCATAATTATTCCTCCCCCGCTACGCGGTCTTAAAAGCTATATCAATTCTCATTATATCATTATAGCAGATTTCCTTCGTTTTTACAATATTAATTTCAGCTTCGGGAAAAATTTTTATAGATATGCATCATTTTTCAGCATAATAATCAATAGAATTTTTTCGGATAATATGATATAATATTATTAGTATATAAAAGGGTATCTATAAAAATTCAATGTTCATAGACAGCAAAGAGTTTTTTCGTCAGTCTAAACCCAAATCCTGTAGGCAGCATATCCATCCTGTCAAGGATTTTTGTGACGAATGACGGAAAACAGTTCGAGCCGAATTTGGACAATAAATTTTTAGAGGTGCTCAAAACATATAAATGCAAAATACAACAGGAGAACAGTATGGGCGGATTATTCGGCGTCGCCTCCAAAAGCGACTGTGTGTTCGATCTTTTTTTCGGAACAGATTATCACTCGCACCTCGGCACCAAAAGAGGCGGCATGACGGTATGGGGAGAGAAAGGATTTCAGCGAGCTATACACAACATTGAAAATTCTCCTTTCAGAACCAAATTTGAGCATGACGTCGAGGAAATAGAGGGAAATCTCGGAATCGGGTGCATTTCCGACAATGAACCCCAACCCCTAATCGTCCGCTCTCATCTCGGAAACTTTGCCATCACAACAGTAGGCAGAATCAATAATATAAACGAACTTGCTGAAGAAGCCTTCAGCAAAGGGACCACGCACTTTCTTGAAATGAGCGGCGGAGAAATCAACCCGACAGAGCTGACGGCTGCGCTCATAAACCGATGCGATTCCATTGTTGAAGGAATAAAATACGCTCAAAGCCGTATCAAAGGCTCAATATCCATGCTCATTCTGACAGCAAAAGGAATCTATGCTGCGCGTGATAAATTCGGAAGAACGCCTGTCATCATAGGAAAAAAAGAAGGGGCTTTCTGCGCTTCCTTCGAATCCTTCGCCTATCTCAATCTTGGGTACGAGGACTACAGAGAATTAGGTCCGGCAGAAATTGACTTCATAACGCCGGAATCGGCAGAGATTCTCTCGGCTCCGTCAAATGAAATGAAAATCTGCACGTTCTTATGGGTGTATTACGGTTACCCTTCCTCCGCCTATGAGGGCATCAATGTAGAGAAAATGAGATATAACTGCGGAGATATGCTTGCAGGACGCGACAATATCGACGCTGATATCGTAGCCGGCGTTCCCGATTCCGGAACTGCCCATGC
>USPP01000368.1 GCA_900556615.1 uncultured Eubacteriales bacterium | reverse complement strand
TGTAGAGTTCAAGATAATGATAGATTGTCGGAACATCGTGTCCGAGCTCATCAAGCTTGAGAAGCGTGTCATGCAGATAAGCAAAGGTAAAATGTGTGGTGACAATATCGGAATTAGGATCGTCGGCAGGGTGCTGGACCGGACAGAAATCGTATATCTCATATTCTCTCGGCACAACAACGATTCCTCCGGGATGCTGTCCTGTCGTCCTCTTAACGCCGACGCAGTGATTGACAAGCCTCTGTATCTCGGCTTTATTCACCGTCGTTCCTTTTTCCTCAAGATACTTCATGACATATCCGTAAACCGTCTTGTCGGCAAGAGCGCCGATTGTCCCCGCACGAAAAACGTTTTCGGCACCGAAAAGCTCTTCCGTATATTTATGTACCCTTCCCTGTACCTCTCCGGAAAAGTTCAGGTCGATATCGGGAGATTTGTCCCCATAAAAACCGAGGAAGGTTTCAAACGGTATATCGTGACCGTCTCCCCGCAGCTTTTCTCCGCATACGGGACATACAGCATCAGGCAAATCAAAACCGGAACCGACATGATTGGGATTGGAAAAATCGCTGTACTGACAATTTGGACAGTAATAATGGGGAGGGAGAGGATTAACCTCGGATATTCCTGCCATCGAAGCGACAAAGGACGAACCTACCGAGCCTCTGGAACCAACAAGATATCCCTGGCTCTCGCTGAACCAGACGAGCTTTTGCGCAATCATATATAAAACGGCAAAGCCATGCTTTATAATAGAAGTAAGTTCTTTATCAAGCCTCGTTTTTACGATTTCGGGAATCGGCTTCCCGTATTTCTTCTCGGCGTTTTCATAGCAGATTCTCTGCAAATCCTCCTCCGCTCCGTCCATATGCGGTGTAAACGTTCCCTTCGGAAACGGGCGGATATCGCTGTCGATCATGTCCGCGATTTTATTGGTGTTGGTAATCACCACTTCTTGGGCACGTTCTTCTCCGAGATAGGAAAATTCTTCAAGCATCTCCTCAGTAGTTCGGAAATATATTCCGGTATCCTTGTCTGCATCGGAAAATTTCATCCCCTTGAGAAGAATTTTACGGTAAATCTCATCATGCTTATTGAGAAAATGTGCGTCACAGGTAGCAACAACAGGCTTTCCAAGCTCGTCAGCGAGAGAGATCAGTTTACGGTTAAACTCGCGCAGATCCTCGTCGGAGGAAGCCCTGCCGCTCGCAATCAGATATCGGTTGTTACAGATCGGCTGAATCTCTATGTAGTCATAATACGACGCAATTTCAAGCAAATCCGCTCTCGGTCGGTTCTCAAGCATGGCATTAAACAGTTCTCCCTCCGAACAGGCAGAACCGATAATAAGCCCCTCGCGGTAATTATCAAGCACGGTTTTCGGTATTCTCGGATGCTTCTTATAATAATTAAGATAGCTGAAGGAAACAAGCTTATAAAGATTCTTAAGTCCGATCTTATTCTTGACAAGGATTATCATATGATAGGTCTTCAGCTTCAGGCAGTCAACCTTATCCGCCATTGCCGAAGTCATTGCCGATAAGCTCTTTATCCCCTCTTCGCTTAACTTCTCAACCATTTTAAAAAATATAAGGGCAAGCATTTCAGCGTCATCCGACGCCCTGTGATGATTAAAATCACCGAGTCCGAAATAATTGGCAAGTGTATCCAGCTTGTGCTTTTTCAGTTCCGGATTCACGTATCGGGACAGAGCTACGGTATCAAGATATGTGTTCGAGAAAGGAATTCCAAAGTCATCGCATACCTTGCGTATAAAGCTTGTATCAAAGCCGGCGTTATGAGCAATGAGGGTTCTGCCACCGGCAAAATCAAGAAAAGCCCTCACCGCCTCCTCCTGAGACGGCGCTCCTTTCACCATATCGTCGGTTATCCCGGTAAGCTCCGTAATACTGACGGGAATCGGTATTCCGGGATCTGCAAAGGTATTAAAAACATCAAGCACCTCGCCGCCTCTTACCAAAACCGCACCGATCTCGGTTATTCTGTCGTTTAGTGCGGAAAGTCCTGTGGTTTCAATGTCAAATACGATAAACTCACTGGAAGAAAAATCAGCGTCGCTGTCGCCGTAAACAGATCTCGCGGTATCATCGACAAAATACGC
>USPP01000367.1 GCA_900556615.1 uncultured Eubacteriales bacterium | reverse complement strand
TGATGGTAAGCTCAAAGCGTACCTGGTCGTTTCCTTTTCCGGTACAGCCGTGGCAGATTGCGTCGGCGCCCTCTTGAATCGCTATATCAACAAGTGCTTTCGCAATGCAGGGACGGGCGTGAGAGGTTCCGAGAAGATACTCCTCATACTTGGCTCCCGCTTTGACGCAGGGAATGATATAGTTATCGACGTAATCGTCTGTCAAATCAAGAACATAAAGCTTGGAAGCCCCTGTCTTGATCGCCTTTTCTTCCAGTCCCTCAAGCTCGTCTGCCTGACCGACATTACCCGATACCGCGATGACCTCGCAGTTATTGTAATTTTCCTTGAGCCACGGTATAATAATCGAGGTATCAAGTCCTCCGGAATAGGCGAGTACAACTTTTTTTATATTTTTCTTCTCCATCATGATTTCCTCCGTAGAAAAAACTTTCAACTTTTTTTGATGTGAATAATTATACACTTGAAATGAATAAAAATCAATAGCTTTTCTCAAAAAGAATTTCTTTCTATGTTTTATACATTCATCATTCATACAACGGCGCAAAATGTGTGCATTTTTTCCGCAGGGAGAGGATTTAAGGCAATACAGCTGGGTGCACGGCTATCGTATCTGTGTAGCAAGCATTGTGCGGTATTGCCTTAAAAAATCTGTATCCTTCGCCTAAGACGCTCCTCGTGTGCGGAAATCTGCCGCGGCGCAGGCGATTACAAAACGGAGCTTTACAAATCGCCTGACGAAAAGGCTATATGCCTGTTGGGGCAGACTTGACGGCTTCTGCCGGTATTCTGCACAAATATATTGTAAAAAATCTATCTTCCGGTTGAAAATGAAAGAGAATCGTGATATAATAGTAAAACAGAGTGCTGTTTTATGAGTTGTCCGGTGTACGGGAACAGCTTTTTATGCTGTTTTTGTCCGGATGTCGGAAGGGATTTTTCAATGGGTGCTGATAATACCGATGCTTTCGGATATGAATATCCGCTTTTAAGCTTTCTTTCTGTTTTTAATGCCGAAAAAATCGTCATTGGCTGCGAGGGAGATATGAACGTTTCCGTGGAATATCTTTCTTTTGACACCAGAGATATAAAGAAAAATACATTGTTTTTCTGTAAAGGAGTTCATTTTAAAGAGAGCTATCTGGCTGACGCAGAAGCCCTTGGCGCCGTGGCGTATGTAAGCGAAAAAAAATATTCTTCAGGTCTTCCCTGTATTATTGTCAGCGATGTGAGAAAGGCTATGAGCGCCGCCGCCTTTTCCGATGCCGAAAGACTTTTTGAAAAGCTGAGCGTCATCGGCATAACGGGAACAAAAGGGAAGAGCACCGTGACTTATTATATTAAGGCGATACTTGACAGATTTCTGCCGAGAGAATGCGCGGTGCTTTCTTCCATAGATAATTATGACGGCGTGATACGGGAGGAGGCTCATCTTACTACTCCCGAGGCTGTTACGCTCAGACATCATTTTGAAAATGCGATCGGATCAGGGATTTCCCACCTTGTCATGGAGGTGTCAAGCCAGGCGCTGAAATACGGCAGGGTGGAGGGAGCTTACTTTTCGGCAGCCTGTTTTACGAATATAGGCCGAGATCATATAAGCCCTGTGGAGCATCCCGACTTTGAGGATTATTTTTTATCCAAGCTGAAAATATTCGATTCCTGCGGAGCTGCCTGTATCAATACCGACGCGCTGTATTCGGACCGCGTTCTTGAATATGCGCGGAAAAGAAACTGCAATATTATCACATACGGTTCTCATCCCGACGATACGGTTTTTGTTTCGGAGGTGAGAAAGAAGAACGACGGAATCTATTTTAAAGTAAAAACTCCCTGCTTCTCCGACGAAATGCGGATCACCATGCCGGGATTGTTTAATGTGGAGAATGCCGCCGCCGCGATTGCCGTCTGCTTTTGCTTGGGGGTTCCCTGCGATGTGATAAAGCGCGGGCTTGATGCCGCAAGAGTAAAGGGACGTATGGAGGTTTTCCCCTCCGACGACGGAAAAATCGTTGCGTTTGTTGATTACGCCCACAATCAAATGAGCTTTGAAGCGCTGCTTAAATCGGTGAAAGCCGAATATCCCGGAAGGGAGATCGTTATGGTTTTCGGGAGCGCGGGAGGAAAGGCATA
>USPP01000366.1 GCA_900556615.1 uncultured Eubacteriales bacterium | reverse complement strand
GTTGAGATCGTGACCCTCATTCAGGTGGGGTGTTATCGTAAGTTTCGGACAAAAACATATTTACATCGAACAAAAATAATGTTAGCATTTTTTTAAAAGCTGTTGTATGAATCAAGAAAGGAATTGTAATATGTTTCAAATTTCCAATGATCCCATTAAGGCGAATGTTAGCTATAAGGCGGCTTGCAAACAGGGTGAAGATCCTCACGGAGCTTGCCAAGACGGATTGTTTTACTCTTCGGATTGGAGTGTCTGGGTCGATGATAGCCCGCTTATAATTTATGGAACACCTGTTACACGAGGAGGCCCTCATTCTTTTGGACGTGCCGACCTTGAAGACGGTACGATCCGCACAGTTGTGGTAAAGGCCAACAATCGTGCAATTCATTCGATTCTTGTTGCACCAAAGAGCGTTGGCATATCGATTTGCTTTGAAGGTGACGCCTTCCGTTTTACAGTAGATCGGGAATGCCATTTGACGTTTACTGTGAATGGAGATATAGACCGTCCGTTGACCTTGTCATTTTTAAAACCGATTCCTGTACCGAGTGAATCTTGTCGTGTTATTAAGGCAGGTGTTTATGATTTTGATTATTATGATTTTTCTGATGGGGAGACGGTGTATTTAGAGGAAGGGGCTATTCTTCGTGCCATGCCACATGATCCTACAGAGCATCCAATTAGGGAAAAGGATTGGGCTGGAAGGGTCAACTACCGGAAATGCATCGTTGGTGAAGGAAAAAAGCATATTTCAATATTGGGATATGGTATTATTGATTTTTCCCGTCTCGATTGGCACGAAAGAAATCCTGTGACATTTGAGCAATGTGATTCTGTGCATATTGAGGGGATTACCTTGATCAACGCCGGCGCTTGGAATCTAACATTATCGCGTTGTCAGCATGTGGAAATTGAACGGATGCGTATTTGGGGTTATCGAGAAAACTCAGATGGTATCGATATTGTCAGCTCTGAGGATATTTGCGTTCACGATTGTTTTTTGCGGACAGGTGATGATGCCATTGTTGTCAAGGCTATGTGCCCGCCGCCTGTTTGCGGAGGACGCAATATTCACTGTTATCGTAATGTGGTTTGGAATGATAAGGTGCGTTGCTTTGGAATCGCGGCGGAGTCATTAAACGATATTACGGATGTTCGGTTTGTCGATTCTGATGTAATTCGAAGTTATGCGGATTGGACGCATGAATTGGGTTCTCTTGTTGTATATATCTGCGACAGTGCGCATGTGAGTAATATTGTTTTTGATAACATCCGAATTGAACATGAAAAGAAATATGCCTGCAATGTATTAATTCAAAAGGATTTTTGGTCAGGGGATGTTCAGGCGGGAAGCATTGATGGGGTTACCTTTCGTAATATTGATCTTGCCTATCCGATGCCCTCTTATATAAAAGGCTTCGATTCGGAGCATAAATGTCAAAATATTCGGTTTGAGCATTATGGAGTATCCGGAATTCCTTACGAAACTTTGTCAGAAGCCAACATTGAGGTGGATGATTTTGCAGAGAATGTGACGATAAAACCGAATTAAACCAAACACGGTGAAGGATCGCATTTTCCAATCTCACAACGCCCGTTTTATTGTTTTTATGATAACTAATATGACATGTTAGATAGTTTTTTTGAAAAACTGGACATTGAGTGGGTTGAAATGCCCGAAAAATACATAGAAATTAAGAATTGTTGTCCAAGAAACAGACAAAATAGTATATACATTGGACAATTATTTTTGTAAAATAAAACAAATGGGAGGTATTAGTATGGGACTCTCAACGGATAATCGACAAAAAAATGTGTATGTTTGTCAAATGGCAAAGGAGAATGGCTTTGAAAGTGAAATTTTTCGAAGCTATTGTCGACAAACTTTGGCGACCTTGGAAGCCGTTGTTATGGAAAGTGGGAATGAACCGTTCCGGCCCGGGAAGCGTAGCCTTCTGGAGAAACGTGAGTATTATCTTGTATACTATGTTTTATCCGGAAAAGGGATGCTGCTTCTCGAACGCGAGGAGATAAATCTGGCGACAGGAGATCTTTTTGCGGTACTTCCGGGAGAAAGGGTAGTGTTCTGTGCTGACAAGGGGAACCCGTGGACCTTGCGCTGGGTGGGGTTCTCGGGGGAGCGAGT
>USPP01000365.1 GCA_900556615.1 uncultured Eubacteriales bacterium | reverse complement strand
ACCGGGCGATGTTTCGGATATTGTGTTCAATCTTAATATAAATGAATTTCAGGGAAGCCGTTCGGTGCAGCTTGTAATAAGAGATATCCGTTTATCGGACGAATCGGTTTCCAAAAAGGAAGACTTCCTCGGTGAATATGAGGCGGCGCTCAGAGGAGAAATATGGGCGTGCAAAGCCAATTCCCCGAAAAGAGAGGATTTTGTAAGTGTCTATTTAAGACTGAAGCGGGGACTTTCCGACGGACGCGGAATCATTTGTATCAACAGTCTGCTCTATGAATTGAACAGTACTCCGGGGCAGACGGGACCGATAAATTATGTAAGGCTGAGGCTTGCGCTTGATATTCTTGACGAAAGTGGAGTAATATCTCTTGAAGAGATCGATACCGAACACGCAGGTATGGAAATGTTCGGAATTACAGTGAATAATCTTGAAAAAAAGGTGAATCTTGAAAAATCATGCTTATACAAACGATTGACGAATCCGGCGGAAATGTATACGCCGGTATAGAAAAACTGCTTCTTGCTCTTGAAAAGACAGGAAAACACTATGATACGGAAAAAATAAAAAAGGCATATCTTTATGCAAAAGAGCTTCATCAGGGACAGTATCGGTGCAGCGGGGAGGAATATATCAGTCATCCTGTAGCTGTAGCGGAAATTGTCGCGGGACTTGAGCTTGATACCGATTCGGTTTGTGCGGCTTTGCTTCATGATACTGTTGAGGACTGCGGAGGAAGAATTGACATTCCTACGATAAGAAAAGAGTTCGGGGACGATGTTGCTCAGCTTGTTGACGGGTTAACTAAAATGGTGCAGATTCCTTTTGAGGATAAAGAGGAACAGCATATTGAAAATCTTCGCAAAATGTTTCTTGCCATGTCAAAGGATGTAAGAGTAATCTTTATAAAGCTCAGCGACCGTCTTCATAATATGCGTACTCTCGGTGTAAAGCAGGATGCAAAGAGAAGAATGACCGCTCTTGAAACGATGCAGGTCTTTGCCCCTCTTGCACACCGTCTCGGAATGCAGAGGATGAAGCACGAGCTTGAAAATCTGTCTCTTGAATACCTTGATCCGATCGGTTATGAAGAAATAAAAAGGGATATAGAAAAACGATACGGTGAGAACCGCGATTTTATTGAAAGAGCGCGCTCTCAGGTAGCAGATAAGCTCACCGAGGCAGGAATCAATTTTATTCTGGAGGGCCGCGTTAAATCGGTTTACAGCATTTACAGAAAAATGTATCAGCAGAACAAGAGCTTCGATCAGATATTTGATTTTTATGCTTTGCGTGTGATTGTAAACACCGAAGAGGAGTGCTATGTTGTTCTCGGTTTGATGCACGAAATGTTCAGTATGATACCAGGGCGGTTCAAGGATTACATTTCTACTCCTAAGCCGAATATGTATCGTTCGCTCCATACTACTGTTATGGGAAGGAATGCAATTCCTTTTGAGGTTCAGATAAGAACATGGGAAATGCATCAGATAGCCGAATACGGTGTCGCCGCTCATTGGAAATATAAATCCGGGGAAGAAAGCAAGGAAGAGATCGACAGGAAGCTAAGCTGGATAGCAAAGCTCATTGAGACCGAAGACGGTACGCGGGATCCCGAAGAATTTCTTCAGGCTCTTAAAATTGATATTATGCACGATGAGGTATTCGTCTTTACGCCCAAAGGCGATATCATCACTCTGCCGCAGGGTTCAACCGTTATAGATTTTGCCTACGCTATTCATTCCGAGGTCGGGAACAAGATGGTCGGGGCGAAAATAAACGGCATGATTGTTCCGATAGACAAGGTTCCGCAAAACGGAGAGATTGTTGAAATCATTACCTCGTCCGCTTCGAAAGGGCCTTCCCGCGATTGGATGAAGATTGTGAAAACCGGAGAGGCGAGGAATAAAATACGTCAATGGTTCAAGAGAGAACGCCGCGCCGAGAATATCGTTGTCGGAAGAGCAGAGGTGGACAGGGAGCTTAAGCGTATCGGAAGACCTTATACCGATGCGCAGCGGCATGAGATACTGACCAATGTCGGAAAGCGTCTCGGCATACTCGATCCCGAGGATCTGTACAATACGATCGGATACGGCGGGCTTACCATGTCTAAAATATCCGCCAAGCTTCGTGACGAATTTGAGCGTGTGGTAAAGC
>USPP01000364.1 GCA_900556615.1 uncultured Eubacteriales bacterium | reverse complement strand
GTTCTCTCCGAGCGGATCAGACTGACCGGCTATAAGAAATACCGGAAGCGAAAGCGGTACTTTCCCCGCCCATTCCCCGTCTGATATATCCGCAAGCATTTCAAAAAGCTGTCTGTATGCGGCGGAGGTAAAAATAAAACGGCAAAGCGGATCCTCGCTATATCTTTTTCTGACCTCCGGATCGGAAGACAGCCATGAATTAACATCCTTTTCTTTGGCAAAAGCCTTATTATAACCGCCGAAGGAAAGCCTGTACAGGAGCTTACTCCTGAAATGATCGCCTCTCAGCTTCATAAGTGCCGATGCAAGAAGCTTTGCCGCGCCGAGCGGCTGATTCCCGGCGCTGGTTCCGCAGAGGATTACGCCGTCTATATCCTCATATTTCACCATATATTCGCGCGCAACAAAAGATCCCATACTGTGCCCGAATAAAATATAAGGCAGAGAGCGATAGGTTCTTCTCATAATCCCGTTAAGAAGATGAAGATCATCGACAAGATGATGATAATCCTCAAAAAATCCAAGCTCAGAATTCTCCGACGCACTTTTTCCGTAACCGAGATGATCGTTTCCGCAGACAATAAATCCCGCGTCGGTCATTGCGGAAACAAAGCCCTCTCTTTCGTATCTTTCAATATACTCGCACATGCCATGAGAAATCTGAAGTATCGCGGACGGGAGACAATCGGGTGTAAAAATATAATATTGAATCTGATTTCTCCCATCGGAGGATAAATATTCTCCTACTGTCTTTGTATAACTCATTCTGCCGCCTCTTTGTAATCAAAATCAATCTCATTGCGCTTTATAAAACGCCTCACCTCATTCTCGGAAGGATATGCCCGGAGTCCGCCGCCTCTTGTCATATAGATCGCGCATACGATTGCGGCAAACTCGCAGGAACGTTTCATATCGCCTTCGGAACGAAGATATTCCAGCACAAACGCGGCCGAAAAAGCGTTATCCGGTGCTTTCCCCGGCATATCCGGAACATCGTAAGCGGAAATAAAGCTGTAATACATCCCGTCATACAGAAAATAGCCCCGTTCCCCAAGTCTGAGCAGGATATGTTTCGCCTTTACCTTCTGCATAAAGACAATGCACGCCTTCATACACTTCTCCTGATCCGAGGGAGCGATACCCGTACAGGATAGAATCTCCTCCTCGTTTGCCGAGAATACCTCGCAGCCGATTTCCGGAAGCTCTGAAAAAAATGCTTCACTGCCCGCCGACATGATAAAAAGAGGAATCTGCTGTGTAAAGGAAAGCCTGACCGCATCGGAAGCCGCCTGAGAAGGGATATCGGAGTGAAGGATCACGGCGTCGGGATAGCTGATAAACGATTCCTCAATATCCTCTCGGCGCAGCTGTTCCCCCGCGCCCGCACAGTAAATTTTCCGTCCGGCGCTTCCTTCGGAATTGATGATTAACTCAAGGGCTGTATCCTCTCCCCTTATCTCAGTAATAAATCTTACATCTATTTTTTCGGATTCCAGATAATCCTTAAGATCCTTTGCATTGGGATCGTCCCCGACCTTCGCGCACAGCAAGCAATCAGCTCCAAGCCTTGAAAGCGCTACGGAGGTGTTGGTTCCCTCTCCTCCCGGAAGATAAAGATGCTTTTCAGCCTTCAGGCACTGCCCCGGCTGCGGCATTTTGTCGATATCGATAATAAATTCGGTGCAGGTACCCCCAATGACAAGTATTCTCGGTTGAAGCATAGCATTCCCCTCTTTCCCTTTTTTCAGTGCCGAAAAATTTCAAATACGTCCGCATATTTCTATTTTTTATTATAACAGATTTTTTTGTACAAATCAACAGAATACCGCAATAAATCAACAATATTTTTCTCTATGATTATAACAAGCTTTCAGGATATTGACAAGCGTTCCGTTAAATGGTAAACTTATAGGCAGTCAAAAGATGCTGATGCATTACCTGAAGCCGGGTTTTATTGATGTTTCTATGATTATATGACTCTTGGAAGAGTATAAGAGAACGGTCTTTCGGCATTCTTTGCACGTGTGCGAATAGAAATTTAGTTACACTAAAAACGCCTGCCCGATTTTCTTTCTTCGAAGAAAGAAAATCTCAAAAAGAAAGAACCGCAAGGGGAAGAACCGCTGCATTTCCTAAACGGAAATGCAACGCATGGTCCTCCCCCTTTGAAC
>USPP01000363.1 GCA_900556615.1 uncultured Eubacteriales bacterium | reverse complement strand
TACGCCACATCGGGAGGCAATCGGATAAATTCGCTTGGCTTCAAGGCTGGCCTCGTCCATTTCGGTCACGGTCATTCCAAGCAGAACAGCCATCTGATCGATAAAGGCGCCGGTTCCCCCTGCGCAGCTTCCGTTCATTCTCTCATCGCGTCCGCCCTCAAAAAAGATGACCTTTGCGTCCTCCCCTCCGAGTTCTATTACGCAGGAGGTATCGGGTTCAAGCTTTTTTACCACTTCCGCAGTGGCAAAAACCTCTTGAACAAACGGAATGCTCGCCGCCTGAGCCAAACCCATTCCGGCTGAGCCGGATATGGCGACGGTAAAGTCTTTTCCTTCAAGAATATCCTTTGCATCGGTCAAAAGCTCGGTCAGCTTGCTTCTGACCTGAGACATATGACGCTCATATCTGCCGTATATCGGTTTCCCGTTCTCTGTTATTACGATTTTGGCGGTGGTGGAACCTATATCGATTCCCACGGAATAGTCGTATTGCATTTTTACCTCGCAGGTTATGTAAAGTCATTTGATTTGTGCAAGATCGTAAGGCGTTGTCTGGTATACAAAGTAGTTAAGCCAATTGCAATAAAGCAGATTGGCATGCGACCGCCATGTGACAAGCGGAGACTCGGAAGGATTATCATTCGGGAAATAGTTAACCGGCAAGCGGGGATTTTTTCCTGCCGCAAGATCGCGGTAATACTCGTCGGAAAGGGTATTACCGTCGTATTCCGAGTGACCGGTTATGAAAAATTGTCTGCCTCGCTTTGCCGAAATCGCATAAACCCCCGCCTCCGGAGAGGAAGCGAGTATTTGAAGTTCGGAATTTTTTTCGATATCTTCACGCAGGACAGTGGTGTGGCGTGAATGAGGAACAGGAAAAACATCGTCGAAGCCGCGAAGCAGCATAGAGTTTTTATAATCGGCGGTATGGAGGTATACGCCGGAAAGCTTCTTGGGAAGAGAATATTTTTTTATACCGTAGTGATAATAAAGGCCCGCTTGTGCGCCCCAACAAATATGAAAGGTACTGTGAACATGGGTTTTGCTCCATTCCATAATCCGGCACAGCTCATCCCAATACTCTACTTCTTCAAACTCAAGCTGTTCAACCGGAGCACCTGTCACGATCATACCGTCAAAATTGCGGTTTTTTACCTCATTAAAGGTTTTATAAAATTTCAGAAGATGCTCCTTGGAGACATTTTTTGATTCATAGCTTTCGGTATGAATCAGTTCCATTTCAACCTGAAGAGGGGTATTTCCGAGAAGCCTTGTGAGCTGTGTTTCCGTCTCGACTTTTTTGGGCATGAGGTTGAGAATAAGAATTTGAAGCGGACGTATGTCCTGCATCGCCGCACGCGTTTCCGGCATTACAAAAATATTCTCTTTTAGAAGTATTTCCGCGGCGGGAAGATGGTTGGGGATTTTAATCGGCATGATGATACTCCGTGGGGATTTATTTTAGGGTAGCTCTAATAATTCAGGGGACCTCTAATAATTCAGTGTACATAGACGGCAAAGAGATTTTTTTGTCAGTCAAAACAGAAATTCCGCAGACAAGGTTATATATCGGATAAGGATTTTGTGACGAATGACGGAAAACAGATTAAGTCGAATGGGGGTAGTGATTTTGTAGAGGTATCCTTTATACTTTAGGTTTATGATTTATTATTGAAGCGCCTGCTGAATATCGTTAATCAGATCCTCTGCGTCCTCAAGCCCGCAGGAAAATCTTACAAGATCTCCGGGTACTCCGGCAGCTGCCAGCTCCTCATCGTTCATCTGACGGTGAGTGGTGCTTGCGGGATGCAGGCAGCAGGAACGTGCATCCGCTACATGCGTTTCAATTGCGGCGATCTTAAGCCTGCTCATAAAACGCTGAGCCGCTTCTCTTCCTCCCTTGACGCCAAAGCTGACTACTCCGCAGGAGCCGTTCGGAAGATACTTTTGTGCTGTTTCATAATAGGGAGAGGATTTAAGGGAAGGATAGTTTACCCATGCGATTCTGTCGTTATCTTCAAGAAAATGTGCGACAGCTTCTCCGTTTTCACAGTGACGCTTCATTCTGACGTGAAGCGACTCAAGCCCAAGATTCAGCAGATAGGCGCTTTGAGGCGACTGCACCGAACCGAGATCCCGCATGAGCTGAGCGGTAGCTTTCGTTATGTACGCGCCTCCGAGTC
>USPP01000362.1 GCA_900556615.1 uncultured Eubacteriales bacterium | reverse complement strand
GTACCGTCAGTATCCCCGAATACTTGACAATAATGTCGAAAATTTCGGTGTTTTGACTTCGCTTCGCCTTGAACTTTGCGATATGGTATTTGGTCACGCTTCTGAAAACAAGCCGGGATTTGAGACGTTAGATCCTGACATATTAACTCCCTCCACAAAGCCGAATCCGGAAGTTACCGAGCCTATTCACGGAGATGAAACGCAGAGCGGCGATAATACTACCTATATTCCGCCGGAACCCGTTAAGCTGAAGAATGTGCTTGATATCGATATGGAGTCTCTGATAGCACAGGAAACAGATTCAAAGCTTCTCTCCATACATGAATATGTTGCATCGCAGAGCGGAAGTTATACAAATGAGTACACCGGAATGTTTGAAGGCTATAATCTTATCATGATTTGTGCTGAAAGCTTTACCTCGCATATGATTTCAGAGGAGCTTACGCCAACTCTTTACAAGATGTCGACCAACGGATTTGTTTTTAATAATTACTATGGAACCTTTAAATCAGTTACGACAAACGGTGAATATGCTTTTTGCACCGGATTAATGCCGAATACGGTCGGAAAGGTTGACGATCTGAAGAAAAATTCAACATTTTTGGTTTCCTCCGATAAATATATGCCTTATTGCATGGGCAATGTGTTTACTTCGTTCGGCGCTTCTACTTTCGCATATCACAGCAATTCCAGTTCCTATTATAAGCGCGGTATTACACATCCGAACATGGGTTATCGTTTCTGCCGTTTCCTTGATGGAAGCTACGTGGACGGGGTATTCACAAAAGAAAGCAAGCTTGTCTTTTCGACCGGAAGAAAAGTCCCGAACTCTGACGAAGAAACCGCTCTTCAAACGTTAAATGACTATCTCGGAATGAAGGATGAAAAGGGAAATGTCAAGCAGTTTCACGCATATTATATGACGTACAGCGGACATCATCCGTATTATGACATAAAAGATACCGAGCATACTAAAAGCCCGATGTCCTATGAAAATCGGGAGAAGGTGGATGGTCTTTCTTATTCGGAAGTGGTAAAGTCTTATCTTGCGGCGAATCTTGAAGTTGAGAATATGCTTACCGCTATTCTTAACGCACTTGAGGAGGCAGGATGCCTTGAAAACACCGTTATAGTGCTCACCAATGATCACTATCCGTACGGACTTCTTACGAATCAGTTCAACGAGCTTGCCGGAAAGAAAGTTGATACTACGTTCGGAATATATCAGAATTCTTTTATATGCTATAATGCCGGCATGAAAAATCCTGTTGTGGTGGATACGCCTTGCTGTACAGTTGATATTTTGCCTACTTTGCTCAATCTGTTCGGTGTGGATTATGATTCGCGTCTGCTTGCAGGGACCGATATTCTCGATGAAAATTCCTTCCATATAGCAATGCTTTATAATCAGAGCTTTATTACCGATAAAATCAAATACGATACAAAGAAGGGAAAAACAACCTATATTGTTGATAAGGAAGAGGTTTCAGAGGCTTATATTGATGCCTGCATAAGCTATGTTAAGAATAAATTTGAGATTTCTCTTCAAGTTGTGAATAATGATTATTATAAGGTTATCTATGATTTTATAGAGAGCCAAAAAAACTCCGATCTTCATTAAACCATTATGAAGAGGCGGTGGGTGTGTTTGTGTCTGAATAATTCCCGCGCTGCAAGTTATAGATTTTCAAAGAAGCAATTACATATCCTTTGTAAAATTTTTATTTGGTATGGTATTTTATATAAATTTATTCATTTTGAAAGAAGGCGTTTTTCATCATGTCATCCACAGCTACCATTCTCATCAGCCTTTCCATCGCTCTGCTTTCGGGACTTTTGCTTTCGCGTTTAGCCAAAATGGTTCGTCTTCCTGCCGTCACGGCATATTTGATTGAGTACTGATCGGTCCGTATCTTATCGGCGGGCTGAATATTCCCGTGCTTGGCATTGCTCACGAACAGATTGAGGGCTTCGGCATTATTGCAGACGTTGCCCTTGGCTTTATTGCATTTTCAATGGGGAATGAGTTCCGTTTATCCGCCCTCAGAAAAATCGGTAAGCAGGCAACTATAATCGGCGTTTTGCAAGCGCTCTTTACTACAGTTGTTGTAGATACCGCACTTATCTTTCTGCATTTCCTGATGCCTGAGACGCTCACGCTTTCTTCAGCAATTGTTTTGGGTTCGGTA
>USPP01000361.1 GCA_900556615.1 uncultured Eubacteriales bacterium | reverse complement strand
CGGAAATGCAACGCATGGTCCTCCCCCTTTGAACCCCCACTCCTATCTGGATGAAGCCGTTTCTTCGGTTTACAGAGGGAAAAACAAGCGATAATTTATGAAAATGCGGTATTTTTCCGTAAACTTTATCTAACGGTAAAATAGGAAAGAGAAGTTCGAATGCAGTAACCCCTTCGCGGTAACGGGCAGTAACCGCAAAGCGGTTACTGCGGGAAAACCATTCATTGTCCATTGGCGCGCTTTCGTAGTTCCGCGAAGCGTCACTACTACTGAGGCATTCTTTGCACGGGCAAAGAATGCCGGAAAATCTCTTGCAACCGGCCTCTTTGAGCTTAAAAACACAACCGTTTTAAATATTCTAATAAGCATAAAAGCCGCCGTTTGCAAGAGCTTTCACTATTCAGAGCTTTTTAACAGGGGAAAATTTAAGGCAATACCGCCGGGTACACGGCTAACGCATCTGCGAAACAATCATTGTGCGCTATTGTCTTAATACTGTTTATATTTGTGTCGAAAAACATCTTAACGACATTTTTCGGCTTAACATTAATCTTTTATTTCTTCGTCTTTATAGAAAACTTCGGTATCAAAGCAAGTGAATTTATTAAATATAAGTGGTATAAAATACCATAAAAAATGACATTAAAATGTGTATAATGTTATCTATATCAGGAAAAATATATTAATAATTATGCAAAATAGTTGATATTACAGAAATTCTGTGATATGCTTATCCCGCAGAGCGGAAGAAGTCTGAGCCATTCAGAGCAATCCCGCAGTCTGCAATATAATTTATTAACGGAGGTTTTTTAAAATGAAGAGAAGATTAATAACTCTGATTTTCACACTGTTAACTCTTTTGGCCTGTCTGCTGTATTCAGCCTCTGCCGCTGAAACCGACGCCGGGCAGAATTGGACAGTATCACGTTCCAAAACGGCAACAAACCTGAATGAGGATTTTAAAAGCGATATAACACTATCCCTTCCCGCCAAAGACGAGAAACTGGTCAGTGATGTCGTATTCGTATTAGATGAATCCAGCTGCAGTCAGCCGGTCAAGGAAGAGGTTGCCGGCATCCTGGAAAATCTTTATCAGCAAATCGAAGGCACGGGAGCAAGTATAAAAGTCGGTGCCGTCCAATTTCGTGGAGAGGTAACAAAAATGCCCCTTACGGAGCTGACGGAAACCACAAAAGATCAGATCACTGAATTTATGGGCCAAAGACCACAGACCGGAGGAAGCAATATGAGCGCCGGTCTTCTCGCAGGTAAAAAAATGCTGGACGAAGATACCGGTGTGGAAGCCGAACGCAAATATCTGATCCTTGTCAGCGATGGAATCACGTATATATGGGACAATGAAAATACCGAGGTCCAGGAAAATTACGGCGTCAATTTCGCGGGCGGCGACACACCAAACCAGCCTATGCTGGCAGGTCCCGACGGCTGGGATGTGAGATATCATAACGGATTTGTTCCCGAGGATTGGAATACGCACATGACAGAAATCATCGGATTGTCAGACAAAACCATCTCTGAAAAAGCTGAATTGTATGACCGCAGCACAGATATCAGCCAGAAAAAATTTGTAAGCTATTCCGAAAGGAACAGTTACGCCAGTACCGTTGACATCGCTCTGCTGAAAGCCTATCAAATTTACACAGACATTGCCGCCGAATATCATGCCTATGCCATAACAGCCGGAGTGGAAGGAGAAATGAATGTTTATCCCTTCGGTCCCTCCTTTATGAAGTTTCTGGCAAATGGCAGAGAACTCAGCTTCTCGAACATTCAGAACGAAATTTATTATCTACTTTCTGCCGGAAGCAGCGTTCGGGATGAAATCGGAAAAACCGACGGCTATAATTTCGATCTTGTTCCGGGAAGCTTTAAACTGGAGCGGGGAAATCAGGAATTGCAATTAACCGCCATGGAGGACGAAAATCACTATGGATTCGGAGAAAAACTGACAAACGGCAGATATGAATTTGAAATAACGTATTATCCCGAAAGCCCGGATACCGCCGAATACTTTATATGGGACATCAACGTCGATATCTCTCAGTTTGAACCGGTACAGCTGACCTACACGGTCTTGCTTACCGATCCTCAAACAGAAGAGGGCAGCTACGGTCAGTACGACGGGGACGGCAGCAAGGGATATTCCGACTTGCACACCAACAACAGCGCCA
>USPP01000360.1 GCA_900556615.1 uncultured Eubacteriales bacterium | reverse complement strand
GCGCCCGACGCTTCCGCTCCGATGAGCGGCCAATTATTTCTGGCAAGCAGATTGAAAAGCGGTTTGCGGATATCGATGCCGTTGTCGCTTTCAATAACATAGCTGGTGCTGTCCATATCAAGATTTCCGATGGATTCGGCGGAAAGTACTCCGGGAAGGGATTTGATGCCGGAAAGGACCTCTTTTGTAGGTCCGCATATTTTTACGCTGAGGCGGCGGTTGCCCTCTACAGCAGCGGCAATTTCTTCGGTTCGGCGATCGGCGGCGATTTTTCCTTTGTTAATGATAATAACGCGGTCACAGACAGCCTGAACCTCTGAAAGAATATGGGTGCTCAGAATTACGGTATGATCAAGACCAAGCGTTCTTATAAGGTTTCTTATTTCAACGACCTGACGCGGATCAAGTCCAACTGTCGGCTCATCCAGAATAATAACCTTGGGGTTGCCGACAAGAGCCTGTCCGATTCCGACTCTCTGGCGGTAACCCTTTGAGAGATTGCCGATGAGACGGTTCTTTACATCGGTAAGCTTTACAACCTCAATAATCTCCGCGATATGCTTTTTTTTGTTAAGCGTGCAGCCCTTCAGTTCGTATACAAAATTCAGATACTCCGTCACCGTCATATCAAGATAAAGCGGCGGCTGTTCAGGCAAATATCCGATATTCTTTTTTGCTTCGTTCGGATAATCAAGTATGTCAAGCCCATCTACCTCCACTTTACCGTCGGTAAAGGAAAGAAATCCGGTAAGTATATTCATCGTTGTCGATTTCCCAGCTCCGTTCGGTCCTAAAAATCCAACGATTTCTCCTTTATTTACCTGAAAGCTGATTCCGTTTAGCGCATACTTTGTTCCGTAGCGCTTTGTCAGGTTTTCAATTTTAATCATTCGTTTCTCCCCCGGTAAGGCTATCGCTCCATATTAGCGACAGTAATTCAATACTAAGTATATCACTCAAATATAAATAAATCTTGAACAACGATTCAATAATACGGTTTTAAGACTTTTTTTCACAAAAAAATCAGCTAATCTTCACATAATCGGTGGAAATCAACTGTTTTAATTTTATTTAAATCATATTTAACTTTATGGATCGTATTTTTATCTTGACAAACCGCCACTTGTGTTGTATAATAATACCCGTTGATAGAAAGTTAGCTTTGAGTGTTAGTTTTTCAACTGCACCATAACCAAATGGAAAGCATATTTATTAAAAACATGTTCTGTTGTATGACAGAAGTCGCAGCAAACATTAAATTTTCATATAATACGAGGGTTATCGAAGCGGTCTATGAGGTGGTCTTGAAAACCCGTACGTAAGAGTCCCTTTTGTACCCTCAAAAATCCTTGTATGATAAGGATTTTCAGCACTTTCCAAAATACAAAAATTTTATAGTTCTCTCGCGAAATTCTCTCGGAATTCCAAAGCATTTCGCTAAAGATATCCTACGGAGGGATATCGAAGTGGTCATAACGAGGCGGTCTTGAAAACCGTTTGGGAGCAATCCCACAAGGGTTCGAATCCCTTTCCCTCCGCCATAACAAAAGCAGGACGCCGTGAGGTGTTCTGCTTTTTGTCGTCACGGAAAAGAGGGGATTCGAACGGGTTGGAAGTGAATGAGTGCCGGTGGCACTCAGAGCCAACCCTGACCGAGCCCGCAGGCGAGAATGAATCCCTTTTCCTCCGCCATTTTTAACAACAAACAGCACTTGATTTTGGTGATAATCGCTAAAAATTGGGTGCTTTTTGTTATGTTCGGCACGTGAAAATCCGTTTTTTGTACGAACCGATTTTGCCCCTTGGAGAGAACTTTTATGTCTCGCCGAAATACCGAAAGCCTTGTAATATAAGGCTTTTTCACCTCTCCCAAGGGTTCTCGATTGTCATGTTTTCGGGCACTTTTACCGCTTTTTCCATCACTTTTGCGGCATTTTCCTTACTGCTCCAATCTAAATGTGTGTAAATATTGAGGGTTACGCTGACGGTAGAATGCCCCCAATAGTCCTGCACTTCCTTTCGTTACACTCCAAGACAACGTTTTCACGTTCTCTTTCACCCCGTGTAAAAATGGACGCCCAATCAGCTATCTGTGACGGTAAGTGACGGTTGTGTCGATATTTCTTCCGTAGGATTTTTCTCGTCATTTGCGTCACCATCGTCATGCGGCAAGAGCGTCAGCTCCAGCCACCGACCGTT
>USPP01000359.1 GCA_900556615.1 uncultured Eubacteriales bacterium | reverse complement strand
CATAACAAAGGCGAGTGAGTCTTCGCGAAAAGGCGTCGGCATCCTTCATCCTGTCGAGAAGCAGTGCGTTTTGAGTAATCATTGCGCTATTATAACCGACTCCACCACTTGCATCATAGGGTAATTCGCGCCTCGGCGCTACGTCTTCCTCATAGATGGCTTTTGATAATTTCAACCATTTCTCCGGCATATCCGAGAGATCATATCCATAATAATCCGCGCAGAAAGTTACTGCGGGATCATGGAAAAATCCAAAACTGCTGGGTTTCCACTTTCCGTTTTCTGACAGTTCTTCCGTAATTGCCTTCATCATCTTATCCGCCGTTTCCTGCCATACCCCGCTGTACTCCTTTTCTCCGATCGATGCGGCAATTTCTGAATACCCTCTGAGGCCGAGACAACACGGTACGTTGCAGTACAGAGTATACGCATTCATTCCGGCTTCCGATTCCGCATACAGCAGATTTTTGTCAGCAAGTGAAATCTCCGGATTTTCAAAGCACCAGCGTATCCACTCGGCGGATTCTTTTATTTCATTGAAATGTGTTTCCGCCCATTCCTTTTTATTCCGGTTTTCTTTCCAGGATGAATAATTCGCCATCATCATAAGTCCGTGACCGTCAGTTTCCTGATTTCCGAGCTTTTGATAATCTTTTCCGAATCTTTCCTCGGTATACTGAGTAGGCCATCCCGATACGGAAAGAATTTCGGAATAAAACATCGGCTTATTCATTACCACAGTGCAGTGTCCGGGAACATTTTTCCCGTTAAAGCTAATATGGTTTTCCGGAAAATACATCATCAGCTTATTGCCGTACTCGACGCCGCGAAGCGCCTCTTCTTTTTTTCCGTAGGCTGACAGTGTCAAAAGGGCTCTTCCCGCATCTCTTGAATAATAATCCCCATAGTAGTTTCCCGCGTTCATCAGCCACGGTCCGAAGCCGTCGTACCACCATGTGGGAGCATCCTTTCCCGATGTGTGCACAAAGCCCTCTCCATCCGATCTGCTTGCCAGTTCTTCAAGATTCACGGAGACCACACCGGTTGCAATTTTTGCATCGCTGTCTCCTGTGAATATGATCGTCGGAGCAATACCGTCCGTATTGGCGTTTCGGTATTCAGGGGGATTGAGATAATCCTCTTCAAAAGTCAGCATACGTCGGTTGATTTTATCAAGCAAAGAAGATATTTTCTCCGGAAACGGTGAAGAAGCATCAACAGTATGAGAAGCAAAAAAGGAAACCGCCGTTTCTTGTTCCGATTGATTTATAAAATCTGAGCTTTCCGAAGAAAAGCCTCGGAATACCGGCATACCGTCTTTTTTCGGATTTCCCTCCACACTGATCATAAGCAGAGGCTTATTTTTCGGTTTTACGGCAAGGCAGCATTCTTCCACCCCTTCATAGGCTCCCCAAAGCTGTAATGAGGTTCTCAGAGCCTCCGTATATTCGAACTCGGCAAAATCCGATTTGAACGGAGCGCACGCCTCTCTCCATATCGTTTTGTACCATAGCGTATAACCGAAAATCAGGGGGATTTTCTGAATCTCTCCGTCGGAATAACACAAAACGATATTGCCCATATTATCCCCGATAAAACGGTTTGTCCGGTCAACAGATGTTCCCCAAACCGTGCAGCCGTCGGGAATAGAATGATACCCTCCGGCAAAATAAAGCGTTTCAAAGCTCTTACCGTAAACATGGCAGACATTTTCGGTAAATTGGAAAATCATTGGGTATCTCCTTTGGTTTTAAAATTTGTGTGAAACAGCGTTACGATTCCGCAGAAGCCCGACGCGGGTAATGTCATATAAGTTGAGAAGAAATCGCGGTCTCGGTAAGCAAGATTATTTACTACGTCGATCAGTAAAGTATTCTCTCCTTTTTTCAAAGCACCGCCGGTTGGAAATTCGCAGGGATTGGAAACGGATGCTCCGAGATACTTACCGTTAAGCCACACCTCCGCTACTTCCCCGATTTTGCTTAACGACAGCAAACCATCATATCCGTCCGATGTAAAAATACCTTCGTACCGTATATGCCCACAGAAGCGGTCCATTCCCTCAAGAGAAGTAATATCCGTTGGTATCGCACCTTTGGCGATTTGTTTATAAGCTTCGCTTCCCGATTCTTTCACGGAGATGTCAAATCCATCAGTGAATAACACCTCAGTACCGCCGTCAGGATAAATCGCCTTCTCCGCCGG
>USPP01000358.1 GCA_900556615.1 uncultured Eubacteriales bacterium | reverse complement strand
TGAAAAACTGAAAGACGCTATCGTATCCAAGAATCTGAAAATAGTAAAAATTCTTCTGACACACGCTCATTTTGACCATATTCTCGCGCTGGAAAGTATGAGAGAACTCACCGGCGCCCCCCTTTTGATACACCGCGATGACACCGACCTATTATGCGATCCCGAAAAGAATTTGATGCTTCGCTTTTCCGGAGAGGACAAGCCGCCCAAGCCGGCTGAAATTCTGCTTTCTGACGGAGACACCGTGACCTTCGGCTCCTGCTCCCTCAAAGTTATGCACACACCGGGACATACACCGGGATCAATATGCCTTATTTCAGAGGACACCATAATCAGCGGCGATACCCTTTTTAGAGAAAGTATCGGAAGATATGATTTTCCAGGAGGAGATTACAGCGTGCTGATGAGTTCACTTGAAAAGCTGAAAGCGCTTGATTTCGATTACCGTGTACTTCCCGGTCACGGAGCGTCAACGCATCTGCAATACGAAAAAGAAAACAACCTGTATTTACAATAACCGAAAGGACGAGATTTTAAAATGGATTATCATTATCTGGCTGAGCTGCTCTTTCCGAACGCAAAGGAGACTGCCGATGATCTTGAAAAACGCTATCCGGCAAGAAAGCTGCCGGAGGGGGCAAAGGTTACACGTTTTGCTCCAAGCCCTACGGGATGTGTCCACTTCGGAGGACTTTTCCCCTCCATGACGGGAGAACGACTCGCACATCAGTCCGGCGGCGTATTTTACCTCCGCATTGAAGATACCGACGCAAAGCGTGAGATTCCCGGCGCTGCAGAGGCTCTTATCCGCACGCTTGCCCGTTACGGAATAAAATTCGATGAGGGGGCTTCAATCGGGGATGACGGGAAAATCACGGATAACGGGACATACGGTCCTTACAAGCAGAGTGAACGCGGTCCCATCTACCATGTATACGCAAAAAAGCTTGTCGCGGAGGGAAAGGCATATCCCGTATTCACTACCGACGCTGAGCTTGAGGAACTGAACGCCATTGATAAAAAGACCGAGGTCAAAAATAAGGTTTGGACCGAAGAAGCCGCTGCGGAGCAAAAGGAAAAAATGCTTGCCCTGCGTAATTTTACTATTGAGGAAGTCAAAATGCATCTCCAAAAGGGCGATCCTTTCGTTCTCAGAATCCTTTCCGACGGAGATGGAAAACGCACCGTAAAAGTCGGGGATCTGATAAGAGGCACGCTTGAATTTCCTGAAAACGACGAGGATTTCGTACTTCTCAAATCGGACGGGATTCCGACCTACCATTTCGCGCACGCGGTTGACGATCACCTCATGGGGACAACTCACGTTATAAGAGGAGAAGAGTGGCTTCCCAGCCTGCCGAAGCATGTTCAGCTTTTCCGCTATCTCGGCTTTAAGCTTCCGAAATATATGCATATCGCGCAGATTATGCGCCTTGACGAAAGTGGCAATAAAAAGAAGCTCTCCAAGCGCGATATGGGCGCCAACATGGACGATTATACCCGTATGGTCTACAGTCCGGAAGCAGTCTGCGAGTATGTTATGACGCTGCTCAACTCCAACTACGAGGAATGGCATATGCAGAACCCCGAAAAGTGCTATACCGATTTCCCGTTCAATATCAAAAAAATGTCAGTATCAGGCTGTCTGTTTGACTTCAACAAGCTCAATGATGTATCAAAAAATGTTCTTTCCCGTATGACAGCAGAACAGGTTTATAGCGGTCTAACCGTTTGGGCAGAGGAATTTGATCCCGAATTTTCCGCCGTACTGACCGCTGATCCCGATTACGCAAAGTCGATACTCTCCATCGGAAGAGGCGGAAAAAAGCCGAGAAAGGACCTTACCGTCTGGACCGACGCCAAGCCTTATATGGGCTTCTTCTACGACAAATACTTTGAAATCCTCGACGCCTACCCCGAAGTCTTCTCAAAGGACGATATCTCTGCCGTTCTCAGCGGATTTCTTTCCTCCTATGATGAAAACGATGATATGAACACCTGGTTTAATAAAATAAAGGAAATCTCCGCCTCGCTCGGCTTTGCCGCCGATATGAAAGAGTATAAGGCAGATCCCTCCGCCTTCAAGGGAAGCGTAGCCGACGTCTCTATGTTTATCCGGATTGCCGTCACAGGAAAGATGAATTCCCCCGATTTGTATACCGTCATGCATATTCTCGGCAAGGAACGTACCCTCGAAAGAATGAAAGCGATGATG
>USPP01000357.1 GCA_900556615.1 uncultured Eubacteriales bacterium | reverse complement strand
TCGAGAAAAGCGCCGGCGAGGGGGTTAGTCTTGTTGGTCCGGTTATCAAATACATTTGCGAAACCCTCGGAGAGGATTCGGGCGGGGAGGTAAAATTTTCCGGAGTCAATCATTTGCTGGAATATCCCGAGTATGCCGACGCCCATAAATTCAAGGAGTTGCTCGGCGTTCTTGAAGAAAAACGCGATCTTTTAAAATTGGTTACGGAGGCTGATGAGAACGACAATCGACCGCAGGTGATTATCGGAAGCGAAAACAGTGTGGAGGAAATGCAGGATTCCGCATTGGTATTCCAAAAGATTAAATCGGGCGGAAGGGTAATAGGCGCAATCGGAATACTCGGACCGCGGAGAATGGACTACTCAAGGGTGATCTCGACCGTGGAATATATCGCGGATAATATCTCGGAGCTTCTCGGAGCTTCTTCCGGTCTTCCGCCGGGGGAAAAGGATAATCCGGATAATAAAACATAGTGAAAGGGAAAAAGCACAGTGGGCGATCATAGCAACGAAAGAAAAGACGACGTTATTGCCGAAAAAGAAAAAGTGAAAGCGGACGACGATAACGCCGCTGTTGAGGAAAATAAAAACGCAGAGCCGCAGCAGAACGAAAACAGTGAAAAATCAGAGTGCGGCTGCCGCTCTAATAAGGAAGAGGCAAAGGATTCAAAAAAAGAGTGGAAAAAAGAAGAGAAAAAGCTGAAAGAAGAAAACGAAAAGCTTTCCGCTTCTCTTTCCGAGCTTACCGATAAATATGCAAGAATGCTTGCGGAGTATGATAACTTCCGGAAACGGGCTTCCAAGGAACGGGACGGTATTTACGGAGACGCCTGTGCCGATGTTCTGAAGGAAGTGCTTACCGTTAAGGATAATCTCGAAATGGCTATGAAATTTGCCGACGACGGCGATTTCAGCAGAGGCGTATCGATGACGCTTGCAAAGTTTGACGAGATACTCAAAAAACTCGGTGTCGAGGAATTCGGTAAAGCCGGGGAGGAGTTTGATCCCAATATTCATAACGCCGTGTTTCACACGGAGGACGATTCGCTTGGAGAAAATCAGATAGCGGAAGTTATGATGAAGGGGTATAGAAAAGGAGATAAAATCATAAGATACGCAATGGTAAAGGTTGCGAACTGATTTTTGATAAATTCATTACACAAATTGGAGGATATGTTATTATGGAAAAAATTATTGGTATTGACCTCGGCACAACAAATTCATGCGTTGCCGTATATGAGGGCGGAGAGCCCGTCGTAATCCCGAATCCCGAAGGAGCAAGAACGACTCCTTCCGTCGTTGCTTTTACAAAAACCGGTGAAAGAATTGTCGGTCAGGTTGCAAAGCGTCAGGCAATTACTAACCCCGATAAAACCGTTATGTCTATCAAACGTCATATGGGCTCCGATTATAAAGTAAAAATAGATGAAAAAAGCTATACCCCTCAGGAGATTTCCGCAATGATTCTTCAGAAGCTGAAGGCAGACGCCGAGGCTTATCTTGGAACAAAGGTTTCAAAAGCCGTTATCACGGTTCCTGCATACTTTTCCGATGCTCAGCGTCAGGCGACTAAGGACGCCGGAAAAATTGCCGGTCTTGAGGTGATGAGAATTATCAACGAGCCGACAGCCGCCGCTCTTGCCTACGGTATGGATAAAGAGAACGACCAGAGAATCATGGTATTTGACCTCGGCGGAGGAACGTTTGATGTTTCGATTCTTGAAATTTCCGACGGAGTATTCGAGGTGCTGGCAACAAACGGAGATACTCATCTCGGCGGAGATGATTTCGATCAGAGAATCATTGATTGGATGGCAGATAAATTTAAGACGGAAAACGGTATCGATCTCCGTAATGACAAGATGGTTCTTCAAAGACTTAAGGATGCTGCAGAAAAAGCGAAGATTGAGCTTTCCGGAATGACCAGCACCAATATAAATCTTCCGTTCATTACGGCAACTGCGGCAGGTCCGCTCCATTTTGATGCAACTCTCACAAGGGCGGAGTTTGACAGAATCACCGCCGACCTTGTTGACCGCTGCATGGAGCCGACAAAGAAGGCTCTTGCCGATGCCGGTGTAAGCGTAAGTCAGATAGATAAGGTGCTTCTCGTCGGAGGTTCCACGAGAATCCCCGCAGTGCAGGAGAGCGTGAAGAAATTCATCGGAAAGGATCCCTTTAAGGGAATTAACCCGGATGAATGTGTCGCTGTCGGAGC
>USPP01000356.1 GCA_900556615.1 uncultured Eubacteriales bacterium | reverse complement strand
GGCATCGGTATCGCCGCGTCATGCCGGAAGGACGCGGTCTTGCTGTCCATAACTTACTATTAATTCAGGATTGCCTTTTCATTCAATGCAGCATTGAAACCGATGAAAAGCTGTCCCTCCGATTGACAGCAGCATCCCTTCATTTTGAAAGGCACCTCCTGTCATTGTCATTTTACATTCCACAGCTTGTCGGCAAAAACCAACGCCGCTGTCTGAACATTGACATTAATATCCGAAACCTGTGCCTGCGCTTCCTGAAGCACCGAACAAAGGTCCAGAAGTCCTTTCAGGGTAAAAGGCGCTGAAGCAAACCGCGCTGAGGAAATATCAGAATAGAACATAAGCTCAAATTCGCCTCTCAGTTTTTTTGCCGCCGTCATATCGCGTACCGCTGCAAGCATGAGTTCAAAAAGTCTGACCAAATTGTCTCTGGTATATGCTTCCTCTAATATCGCTAACAAAAAATCGTCTCGGTTTCCCCGTGAAAGCGCATCAATCACACGAACTACTGAGGAAAAAAACGCAAACATTTTTTTATCTGATACACCGATCAATCTGAGAGCCTCGCCGTAGCTCCCTCCCGCCAAACGAAGAACTTTCTCAAAGCCGTCGCGGTCCGAAGCATAAAGCTCTTTAGCCTTGCTACTGTGAGTGATTAAAAGCTCTCTCATGTTTTCATCTCCGAAAAGCTCTGTGCGAAGCTCCGGCGCTCTGGAACGAACAGTGGGAAGAAGTCCCGTCGCAGATGAACAAAGAAGTATAAAATAAACATTCGCAGGAGGTTCTTCAAACAGCTTAAGCAGGGCATTCTGCGCCTGCACTGTCATGGTATCGGCGTCTTTAATAATATAAAACTTTGAACTTAAATCATTAGGGGCAATATAGGCGGATTCCCGTATATTTCTCACAGCCTCAATCCCGATCGTTTTTCTGTCCTTCTGTGCCGAAACCAATATAACATCCGGTGAAATATCAGCAGCGATCTTTCGGCATGATTCGCATTCAAGACAAGGCTTTTTCTCATTCCGGCAGGAAACAGACATCGCCTCAAGACGGGCGAAAGTCAGCTTTCCGCTTCCTCTTCTCCCGCTTATAATGACTGAATTGGGAAAAGCCGATTTTTCGGTAAACCCGGAGAAGGCTTTTTTCAGCGCTTCGTTTCCGAAAACTGCGTCATATGCTCTGAAATTTGTCATTACAGATGCCTGCAATCTTCCACATTCAGAACAAATACCGTAGCTCCGCCGACAGTAACGGTTCCGGCAGGCTGGGCACAGCCCGTTCCATTATAATTCATATCAAGCGGTACGTTCTGCACTCTCTTCTTGGAATTGTTTTTTATAATATCAATCGCCTTGTCAACATCTTCGTTATTCACTCCCATGAGGAAGGTAGAATTACCGTTCATAAGAAATCCTCCGGTGGAAGATATCTTTGTAACCAAAAAACCGGATTTACTCAGGCTTGAATTCACAAAATGAGCGTCATCATTATTGACGATAGCAAGAATAAGCTTCATAACAAATAACTAACCTTTGCTTAACAAAGGCTGTCCTTTCTACAAAATTTTTCCGAGCCCCGGTATCTGATTCAGATTCCTCCAAATACAGAAAACGAAACAGGAAGCTATTGATACGGAAACAAACCATCCTGTCTTTACGGAATCGCTAAACCAATCGGCTATGCAGCTTTCTGAATACTATCCCTGACTTCCTGCGGCATGAAGCCGGAGGACAGCCGAGTAGAGATGATTTTTTGAACGGAAAGGCAAAAAACACAGGATATGGTTCATATTTCAAGTTTTTTTACGATGCAGTCAATAAAATCTGCCGAAAAGATCCGTTGACGATTGATTCAGTGATTCCTTAAGGGCATCTCAAAAAATTCAATATTCATAGGCAGCAGTCGCCAGTCAAAACCAAAATTCCGCAGACAGCGTATCCATCTGTCAAGGATTTTGGTAACGAATAACGGAAAACAGTTCGAGCCGCTTTTGGACAGTGATGTTTTAGAGGTGCCCTTGATATTATAACCGTTTATTTTATTAAAAAATGCACAGAATAAAAGTAAAGTAATATCGCATAATTCCTACGGCAGAAACGCGCAGTCCTATTTTTCGTCATACAATACCAATTGAAGAGACAGGAACGACTTCTCTCCCAACGAAATTTGTGAAGGGTATCCCTAAAAAATCAATGTTCACAGACGGCAGTCGTCGGTCAAAACCAAAATTCTGCAGACA
>USPP01000355.1 GCA_900556615.1 uncultured Eubacteriales bacterium | reverse complement strand
GAATAAAGCTCTTCAGAGAAGCGGTGCTTTCCGGAATCGATATTGTATCTGTTTTTACTTCAGAAAAAAATCTCCCGTTTTGCCGGGAGATGCTTCCAGGAAAAGATATTATACAGGTTTCCGATTCGGTTATCGAAAAGTTATCAACCGAAAAATCTCCTCAGGGAGTAATTTGTGTTGCAAAATATATTGACAAAATTCACAATTTAAATAAAATATATACTATGAAGGATTTTATTTCCCGGGATAGGCGTATTATGATACTGTCCTCTTTGCGCGATCCCGGCAATCTCGGCACTGTTATTCGTACCGCTTCGGCTTTTGGAACAGATGAACTTATTCTGTCGGCGGATTGTGCTGATATTTATAATCCGAAAACCGTTCGTGCCGCGATGGGGACTCTGTTCCGTCAGAGAATCACTTATGCAGCTAATCTCCGCGACGCTGTGATAATGATGAAGAAGGCGGGTTATAATGTTTGTGCGGCAGTCCTTGACAGAGAGTCGGAGCGGCTTGACAAAATGAAAATTACTTCAAAAACCGCTTTTGTAATTGGAAACGAGGGACACGGTATCTCTCCCGATATTATCGAGGCTGCGGGAAGTAAGGTATATATTCCGATGGAAGATGGCGTCGAGTCTCTTAATGCAGCAGCAGCAGCCGCGGTATTTATGTGGCAGATGAAAATTTCTGTTTTATAGGGATTTCGAATTATCCGACCGGCGTTTTGTCAGGAGGCTTTACGGCAATTGCATGTCTGCGAGGCATAGCGGAAAGCCGATGCGTATATCCGTTTATGATGAAATCCGAACGGAATTGGCGGCGGCAGAAGAAAATAGTTTATCTGATTATAGATTGATCGGAGGAAGTTATGACGGAGGATAAAACCCTATTTTGGCTTTGGCTGAGTCTTATCTGCGGTCCGGGAAGCAAAAGCGCCGACAGCTTGCTTGAGAGCTTTGGAGGCTCGGTTTCCGATATTTATGAGGCGGGTGAAAAAGAGTATTCCGCTTTCCCAGAAATAGGGAAACAGCTTAGGGATAAGCTGTGTGGTAAATCGCTTGCTGCAGCAAAGGAGATATTCGCTTTTTGCCGCAATGAAGGAGTGGGGATTCTTACGCCGGAGTCGATTCTCTATCCGGCAAGACTCGCCAGAATCAGAAATAAACCTTTAGTTTTATATTACAAGGGAATACTCCGCGATCTTGAACCGGAGGTCTGTATTGCCGAAGTGGGAACGAGACATATGTCGGAATACGGCAGCCATTCCTCTTATTCCATGGCTTATGATTTGGCTAAAGCGGGAGCCGTTGTCGTAAGCGGTATGGCAAAAGGTGTTGACGGCATGGCGCACAGGGGAGCACTTGATGCCGGCGGTTATACCGTTGCTGTGTTGGGAAACGGGATCGACCGTGCGTATCCGAGCGAACATTTGCCGCTTATGAAAGAAATCATCAAAAACGGTGTTGTCATAACGGAATACAAGCCATTCACTGCGCCTAACGGCTTTAATTTTCCGTTGAGAAACCGAATTATCAGCGGGCTTTCCCAGGGGACTGTTGTAATTGAGGCGCCCTCGTCAAGCGGTGCTCTTATCACCGCCGATTATGCTGTGGGACAGGGAAGGGATATTTTTGCCCTCCCCGGGAAGGTCGGGGAACTGAACAGTGGCGGTACGAATCAGCTTATAAAAAACGGAGCGAAAATAATTACTTGTGCTGCCGACGTCCTTCTTGAATATCAGACGCTGTATAGTAATAAAATAAATTTGAATAATATACCGTCTATCAAGTCATCAAGCTTCAGAAGTCCCCTTGATTTGAAAGTTGCTGCACCGAAACCCAGTTTATCCAAAGGCGGACTTTCTGAAAAAGCAGCCTGCCGTGTGGCGGAGAAATCGGAAAAAGCGATGGAAACTGCAGATCTCCGTAAGAGAACAGACAGAACCCCCGCAACGAAAGAGTCCATGGAACAGTTTTCTGATCTTCCGGAAGATCAAAGAAAGATTTTATCTTTACTTTTACAGAAAAAGCGGCTCGGTTCTGACGATATTGCCGGGCAGACCGGAATGGCCGTGGGGCAGGTTCTTGCTGCACTTACCATGCTTGAAATATCGGGGGATATTATGGCGCTGCCGGGTGGAATCTATACGATAACCCATGAGCGTGATTGAGAAACGGATATATCTTAAGGCAATACCGCACAATGGTTGTTGTGCAGTTGCGCCGCCGGATTTTTCGTCAGACAATACAAATTGAGGAGGC
>USPP01000354.1 GCA_900556615.1 uncultured Eubacteriales bacterium | reverse complement strand
TTTGTATTGTCTGACGAAAAATCCGGCGGCGCAACTGCACAACAAGCATTGTGCATTGTGCGGTGTTGCCTTAAGACAATATATAAGACGAAAAAAAACCAAAAAGGTTCCCGAAAACAGTTTTGAGATGCTCAGTACCAAGCGACATCATCTTCATATACGACTTTCTATTATATCACCATAATCAGAAATTGTAAAGTCTAAGGGACAAAAAAACAACCCGAATTATTTTCAGTTCATAATATGTCATATTCAAAGAAATTTCGAACAATATTTATGAATTATTGGTATATTACTCATAACTTTTGTTCACCAATATATACTATATTTCAAATAAAAAACATATATTTTACGAAAAAAATGGACCATCTTTCAAAAATGAAAGGATTTATATTTTTTATAAAAAATAAGGTTAGAGATTCGCGCTCTGTACTTGAATATTTTAACGGTCTCTCATATTGTACTCCATGCGGAATAATATTTTCAATTCTACGAACAAGAACAGAGAAAAGGATTCGATTTCTTTGAAAAGCTTCTCCGCTTCGTTTCGGATATCTTCCTAAGAACAAAATTGGCATCCCAAAATCCGGGAATTTTAAGGCAATACCGCAGGATTCTGATGGTGCAGATGCGCAGTTCTATTTTTCGTCAGAAAATACCAATTGAGGAGGTAGGTGTGACGTCTCTGCCGGCAAAATTGGTAAGGATGTCTCTAAGGAATCACTTCTTGACAAAGAGAAATACCGATGCCTTCCCCTGTTTCAGATTTCTATATGCGTGCATCTTTTATAAATTTTATGGCAATTCGTTCAAAATATGCGCATATCATTTTCATAAGAAAGCAATTGTTTACAATTTATACTTGAATTTCGTTCATTATAGCAGTATAATACTCACCAATCGAACATTCGCTGCTTTGCTGCAGAGAATAAAAATTACGTTTTTTACGAAAGGTTCCGCTATGAAAAAAATATTTTTAAAATCGCTCACAGCGTTTATCGCTGCGGCTATGCTCCTATTATCCCTATGTTCCTGCGGTCAGAAAAAGAAAATAATCACAATTTACGCCTCTTCAGAGGATTTCCGCATTGAAAACGCTCAGAAAATGCTCGATGCAAAATTCCCCGAATATGATATACGCATTGAATACAAATCGACGGGAGATCTGTCCGCCAAGCTCATCGCCGAGGGAAAAAACACCGACTGCGATATTATAATGGAGCTTGAAAACGTTTATCTTGAAAAGATATCCGATAGCCTTGCCGAGTTGAAAGATGTTGATTTCAGCGTATATCTCGATGAGCTTGTTCCGAAAAATCACAAATATGTTCCTTTTATACGGACAAGCGGTTCTATTATTGTAAATAAAAAAATGCTGGATACAAAGGGTATCGCGCTTCCCTCCTCCTATGAAGACCTCCTTAAAGCCGAATATAAGGGGATGATCTCCATGCCAAATCCTAAAGCATCCGGAACCGGATATATATTTTATCTCAATCTTGTCAATGAATGGGGAGAAGAAAAAACGCTTGCATACTTTGACAGTCTTGCCGAAAATATATCAGGGGCAGGCTTCACTTCTTCCGGCTCCGGACCTGTACAGGCATTGAAAATGGGGGAGGCAGCTATCGCCCTCGGCATGACCTTCCAGGCGGTAAGTGAAATCAATAACGGTTCTGATTACGAGATACTTTATTTTGAAGAAGGCTCTCCCTACAACGTTTATTCCAGTGCAGTAATAGAAGGAAAGCAAAACGACGCGGATATCATGAAGGTATTCTCTTATATTCTCTCAGATGTCACTCCGAAAGACAAAGAGCTTTATGCCCCTGAGAAAATATATAACAACCTTGATTTCACAATGGAAAACTTCCCGGAAAATATACCCTACGGAGATATGACCGGGCTCAATGATATCACTGTAAAGGAAAGTCTTCTTGACAAATGGAAATACTGAGAGCAGCTTCACTGTCAAAGCACTACGGTGAACGCGCCGCGCTTGACGGAGTAAGCTTCAGCGTAGAAAAGGGAGAATTTCTTTCCATACTTGGTCCCTCCGGATGCGGAAAAACAACGCTTTTGCGTATTCTTATCGGACTTTTGGAGCCAGATAACGGAACTGTTTCGCTTGAAGGAAAGGACATAACCCACAACCCTCCCGACAAACGGAAAATGGGTATAGTTTTTCAAAACTACGCCCTGTTTGAAAATATGAATGTAAGAAAAAACGTGGAATATGCCATGCGGTTCCGCCCTGAACTCAGGTCAGAGGCAAAGGTACGCGCCGACGCGCTTATAAAACAGGT
>USPP01000353.1 GCA_900556615.1 uncultured Eubacteriales bacterium | reverse complement strand
CGCCGCGTAAAGACGAGACCATACGGCAGAGGAAGCGCGTTTTTTCTCTGTGTAACCGCTGCTTTTGATTTTTCTTCTGCTTCCGGTCGCAACCGCTTCTCCCGTCACGAGATCAAAGGAATCCCCGCTGTACGGAGCCACAGCATCTATTCCGAGAACATTTCTGACCGTTTCGGCAAAGCCGTCGCATACTCCATCGGCTCCGTGATTCACATAGACCTGCTCCGGACGTTTTTTTATAGATTTCAGCCACTCAATAAGCAGATTTTTATCCGCATGACCTGAAATACCGTCCAGTTTCTCGATTCTTGCCAAAACCTTGACTTCCTCGCCAAAGAGATTTACATAAGGTGCTCCTTCAAGCAGCTTCCGTCCTAACGTTCCCTCCACTTGGTATCCGACAAAAAGCACGGTGCTCTCAGGTCTCCAAAGATTATATTTTAAATGGTGCCTTACCCTTCCCGCTTCGCACATTCCCGAAGCAGAGATAATTACCTTAGGCGCCGGATCCGAGTTAATCAGCTTTGATTCGTCGCTTGAAACCGCAATATGAAGATCGGGAAATCCTATCGGGTTTATCCCTTTGTCAATCAGAGCCATCGTATCCGCATCGTAATAACTGCGAAGCGTACCGCTGTATATATTGGTAGCCTCTATCGCCAGCGGACTGTCGAGCCAGACGGGAAAATCACGCCTTGTAAGCTTCTTCTCCTTGATACGACGGATCATATAAAGAAGCTCCTGTGTTCTTCCGACCGCAAAGGAAGGTATTACCACATTACCACCCTTTGTCATGGTTTCATCTATGATCTCTGCAAAACGCTTTTCATAGTTCTCAGTAACAGCCTCTCTCACTCTGTCCCCATAGGTTGATTCTATCACGACAATGTCCGCCTCATCCGGCATAACGGGATCGCTTAACAGCGGTCTTCCGAAAGTTCCGATATCACCGGAAAAAATCAATTTTCTGACCGTTTCTCCCTCTGTTACCGTAATTTTTATACTTGAAGAACCGAGAAGATGCCCCGCGTCAAAAAACACAGCGGATATTCCCGAACCGGGATCAATTGTTTTTCCGTAATCGACAGGAGAAAAAAGCTTCATGAGCGAACCAACATCCTCAGTCGTGTACATGGGAGTATATCCGTCCTCACCGGAACGTTTCGCACGTCTGTTCCTCCAGATCGCCTCCGTCTCCTGAATATGCGCCGAATCGGCAAGCATAATGGCACAAAGATCCCGCGTAGCAACCGTCGAATAGACCTTTCCGCGAAAACCGTTTTTACTCAGAAGAGGAAGCTTTCCGGAATGATCGATATGTGCATGTGTTAAAAACACAAAGTCAATATCCGCTGGAGGAACGGGAAGCTCGCTGTTTTCGTATATATCCGGTCCCTGTTCCATTCCGCAATCCACTAGTATTTTATATCCGCACGCTTCAAGAAGTGTACAGGAACCGGTAACCTCATGGGCTGCGCCGAGAAATGTCACTTTCATATTGTTCAATCTTCTTTCTTGTTTTTTTGATAAAAATCCTTTTCAGGTTCTCATCTGATTTTGATTCTCACGCTCATTATATCATATTGTCTGCTAAATATCAATGGAATCGGATAAAATTGAAATTTCTTCTTATCATCATCAACATATATTTAAGGCAATATCGGCGGGCTTACGGCTCGCGCCTTGATGTGACGAATAACGGAAAACAGTTCGAGCCGGATTGGGGCAGTGAATTTTTAGTGATGCCCTAATATTTCAAGGTTTTTTTAACGATGACGGGCAATCAACCTGCCGGAAAGATCCGTTGACGAGTTAAGACAATTTATTCGGTGATTTCCAATCTTCGATCTGCCTTTTATCCGGGAAACAGTCTCTTTCCACTTGAGAAACGCGGTTGTTCAAACTGCGAGAAATATTTAGAAACAGCGTAAACTGACGTTTCGTTTTTCACTGATTTTTCACACCGTTTAGTTATCATCATCTTCAAGCATTTTGAAGAGCTTTTTTATACCGCGCCTGAGATTTTCGGGTTCATGCGCAATAGCATACGCCGGTTCTTGTCCCTCGCTTATCGGCACAATGTATTTCAGATTCGGGTATCCCGCTGTATCAAAAGGCAGGTATTTCCCGCATATTACAGCCACGGAAGCCTTTCCGCTGTGGGAGATTATCCCCCCAACGACCTTGCCCATCAGGCTTTGACGGTCAAAGCTTCCCTCTCCTGTTATAACAAGCTCTGCTTTATTCGCTAAGCTGTCAAAGCCGCAAAGCTCAAGTACCGTTTCGATTCCGCTTTTTAACTCTGCT
>USPP01000352.1 GCA_900556615.1 uncultured Eubacteriales bacterium | reverse complement strand
GCATAATCAATAAAGCCTAATCTCGACAGCCAGCCTCCGCCCCAAAGCCAATGCGCTTCTATCGGATATACCACAAGAGATATAATTCCGGAATAAATACAGTAAGCTGAAAATTTGGTGCGCTCCGCCATAGCTCCCGACACAATGGTCGCTGCCGTTGCACAGAATACAAGATTGAAAACGAAGCTGCTCCAATCGTAAGAAGCAAAATTCCGAATATAATCATAATTCGGGATTCCCACGAGTCCGAACAGAGCGTCCTCTCCGAGGAGAAGCCCTGCCCCGAGAACCATAAATACTATGGTTCCGATACAAAAATCCATCAGGTTTTTCATAATGATATTCCCGGCGTTTTTCGCACGGGTGAAGCCTGTCTCCACCATTGCAAAGCCGCATTGCATAAAGAATACAAGTACGGCGCCGATTAAAAACCAAAGTGCTGTCGAGTCCATAATGTAACCCTCTTTCATAAAGTATTATGGGTATCTCTGAAAATCCAATGTTCATAGACGGCAAAGAGTTTTTTCATCAGTCAAAGCAAAAATTCCGCAGACAGCATATCCATCTGTCAAGGATTTTTGGAACGAATGACGGAAAATACCTCAAGCCGGTTTGGGACAGTGATTTTTCAGAGGTTCCCTTATATGATCAAGCGCAGAGCGCCGGAATCCGGAATAAAAAAGCGACAGTAGTATTGAGCGGATTTCTCAACACCATTGTCGCGAAACAAATATGACCGAATCAACTTGACCTTTTTTATAACCTGCTGACGGTTTTATGCGGAATCCATCAAAACGGATCGACTTCAGACTTGCCTGTAACCGTCAAATCCCGGATAAAAACAAAATGCTCATCTCAAGAGCTTTTCCTCTTTCGATGAACATCTTTGTCCGATGATGTGATTATACTACCGTTTTGTTTTTTTGTCAAGTAGATTTTTCAATTTTATTTTTTGAAAAATAAAGCAGAAAAAGAATGTATAAAATAATGTAGCAAAATATCAGACGCAAAAATTTTTTGTCGTTTTGCGCAATTTTCTCCAAATAAATTCGTTTTTTTTGAACGTTATACAGAAATCTGTTTTTTTCAAAAAAACTATTGACATCTCAGATAAAACGGAATATAATTGTATCATGCATGACAAAGGCGTCAGTGATAGCAATATCTCTGACGCTTTATTTTTTCACGAAGGAGTTTATTATGAGTACTGTAACAGAAGCTTTCGGCTCACTCGTCTTTAACGACGCAACAATGAAAGAAAAGCTGCCAAAAGAAACCTATAAGGCTATGCAGCGTACCATCAAGAACGGAAAGCATCTTGATCTTGAGGTTGCAAACGTCGTTGCCAATGCTATGAAGGATTGGGCAATTGAAAAAGGGGCTACCCACTATACCCATTGGTTCCAGCCGATGACCGGCATTACCGCCGAGAAGCACGACAGCTTCATCAGTCCTACCGACAATGGAAAAATCATTATGGAGTTTTCCGGAAAAGAGCTGGTACGCGGCGAACCGGACGCATCCTCTTTTCCCTCCGGAGGTCTGCGCGCCACCTTTGAGGCAAGAGGCTATACTGCGTGGGATCCTTCCTCTTATGCATTCATAAAAGGAAAAACATTATGTATTCCCACTGCCTTCTGTTCTTACGGCGGAGAAGCGCTTGACAAAAAAACTCCTTTGCTCCGCTCTATGGAAAGAATCAACAAGCAGGCGCTTCGCGTTCTCCGTCTGTTCGGAAATACCGACGTCACTTCCGTAAAGACCACTGTAGGAGCCGAACAGGAATACTTCCTTGTTACAAAGGAAATGTTTGATAAGCGTAAGGATCTTATTTATACCGGACGCACTCTTTTCGGCGCAAAATCTCCCAAAGGCCAGGAACTCGACGACCACTATTTCGGCTCTATAAAGCCGCGCGTCGCCGCCTTCATGAATGATGTCAACGAAGAGCTTTGGAAGCTGGGCGTCCTTGCCAAGACCGAACACAATGAGGTGGCGCCGGCGCAGCATGAGCTTGCACCGATCTTTACCACCACGAATATAGCTGCCGATCATAACCAGCTTACCATGGAAATCCTTCAAAACGTCGCAAAGAAGCACGGACTTGTGTGTCTGCTTCACGAAAAACCCTTTGCGGGAGTGAACGGCAGCGGCAAGCATAACAACTGGTCACTTTCCACCGATACCGGAATGAACCTTCTTGAGCCCGGCGAAACGCCTTATGAAAATGCACAGTTTTTGCTTTTCCTCAGCGCGGTGATAAAAGCCGTAGACGAGTATCAGGATCTCCTCAGAATTTCCGTAGCTTCCGCC
>USPP01000351.1 GCA_900556615.1 uncultured Eubacteriales bacterium | reverse complement strand
CCCCTCTCCTGCGGGGGTCGGCGTTATTGCGGTAACGAGAATCAGCTTGCCGTTATCCGTGCTTTTATCAAGCAGTGAAAGATCCAGCTTAGCCTTATATTTTCCGTAAGGCTCAATAAGCTCAGGATCGATTCCTGCCGTCTCCGCTATCTGCGAAATCGGCTGCATTTTGACAGACTGCGCTATTTCTATATCCGAAAGATATGCCATGGTAAAGCCCCTTTCTGAATTAAAAACTATAATATTTAACCGCCCCGCGGAACATTCCGATATCGTAATTACCCTCGACATTGCAGTAAAGCCCCTTGCCAATACGCTCGGAGTGTCCCATCTTTCCGAATACTCTTCCGTCCGGGCTGGTTATCCCCTCGACAGCGTCATATGAGCCGTTAGGATTGAAATGAATGTCATAAGTTGGTTTTCCGTTGAAGTCAACATACTGCGTAGCAATCTGTCCTGCCTCGGAAAGCTTTTTTATCATTCCGTCAGGAGCGATAAATCTTCCCTCGCCATGCGAAATCGGAACGGTAATAATATCTCCCACCTTAACTTCTGAGAGCCACGGCGAAAGATTGGAGGCTATTCTCGTGCGTACAAGTCTCGACTGATGTCTTCCGATCGTGTTGTAGGTAAGCGTCGGACAGTTCTCATCGGTATCTATAATTTTTCCATAAGGAACAAGGCCAAGCTTGATCAACGCTTGAAAACCGTTGCAGATGCCCGCCATAAGCCCCTCTCTTTTTTCAAGAAGATCGGTCACGGCATTTTTAACCTCAAGATTTCTGAAGAACGCCGTGATAAACTTACCCGATCCGTCAGGCTCGTCGCCTCCCGAAAAGCCTCCGGGAATAAAGACAATCTGAGACTCAGCCGTCTTTGCGGCAAAAGCGGAAACGGATTCCGAAATTCCTTTGGAGGTAAGATTGTTGATAACGAATATCTCAGGATAGGCACCTGCGTCAGCGAATACCTTTGCGGAATCGTATTCACAGTTAGTTCCGGGGAATACGGGAATAATAACCCTCGGCTTGGCAAATTTTTCCGAAGAATATGCCTTTACACCCTTGGTATAGGTATAGGTCGCCGGCTTCTCGTCAGAGGTCTTTATATTGCAGGGAAAAACAGGTTCCAGCTTATTTTCGTAGCGATCAAGGAGTTCCGGGCAAGAAACCTTTTCTCCCTTATAAGTAATAGAACCACTGTCTGTTACCGTTCCGAGAAGCTTCCCGATTGTATATCCGTCTTTAAGTTCAAGAACAAAAGCACCGTATGAATAGGCGAAAATTTCTTCAACGGATATCCCGGAATCATAATCAAAAGACAAATCTTCTCCAAAACACATTTTCATAACCGCTTCCGCAACACCGCCGTATCCGGGCGTATAGGCAGAAAGAACGGCCCCCTCCCTGACAAGCGCTTTTATCTGAGCAAAGAGCTTGACAAGCGATTCGGACTTCGGAAGTCCCATTTCATTATATTCGGGTTTTACAAACCAGACACGGCTTCCGACATTCTTAAAATAATTGGAAACAATCTCCTCCGCCGAGGCGGTGGTCACAGCAAAGGAAACAAGCGTAGGCGGAACGTCAAGATTTTCAAAGCTGCCACTCATCGAATCCTTGCCTCCGATCGCTCCGATTCCAAAATCCATCTGAGCCTCAAAAGCTCCAAGAAGAGCGGCAAGCGGTTTACCCCAGCGTTTCCCGTCCTTCATCGGCTTTTCAAAATATTCCTGGAAGGTAAGATAAACATCCTCAAAGGAAGCGCCGGCGGCTATAAGCTTTGAAACAGATTCCACTACCGCAAGATAAGCGCCGTGATACGGGCTTTTTTCACTGATAAAGGGATTAAAGCCCCAAGCCATAAGCGAACAGTCGATGGTATGTCCCTTTTCCGCCGAAATAAGGTTAACCATTGCCTGAGAGGGAGTAAGCTGTTTTTTACCACCGAAGGGCATCATGACCGTACCCGCGCCGATCGTAGAGTCGAACCTTTCGGAAAGTCCTCGTTTTGAACAAACATTGAGATCGGACGCAAGGCGTTTATATTCGCCTGAAAAGTTCCCGATAATTGGCTTTTCAAAGCCTTCGGGGGCGGAAACTGAAATATGAATATGCTTTTCCGCGCCGTTGGAATTGAGAAAATCTCTTGAAACATCAACAATTTTCTTTCCGTTCCACTCCATTATAAGTCTCGGCGTATCGGTAACCACCGCCACCTTCGTCGCTTCAAGATTCTCACTGTCGGCAAGTGCGAGGAAGCGCTCAGCGTCCTCTTTCGCAACAACTACCGCCATTCTCTCCTGAGCTTCGCT
>USPP01000350.1 GCA_900556615.1 uncultured Eubacteriales bacterium | reverse complement strand
CGGCTCGCCGCGCTCATCGGTATTAAAAAGATAAAATTCAAACTCCGGTCCGAAATTGCAGACAATCCCCATATCCTTGGCATCAGAAACCGCTTTTTTCAGGAAAGACCTTGTATCTGCCTCATAAGAAGTTCCGTCGGGATATTTTATGTCACAGTACATTCTCATGACTTTACCGTTCGATGGTCTCCATGGCAGTACGGCAAGCGTTGAAGGGTCAGGGAAAAGCAAAAGATCGGACTTTTCCACATCGGTAAAGCCGCGAATAGCCGACGCGTCGAAGGAGATTCCCGAAGTAAAAGCTCTTTCAAGCTCTCCGGACATAATGGCAATATTTTTTTGGTTTCCGAACACATCGCAGAAGGCAAGACGAATAAATTTCACATCCTCCTCTTCCACAAACTGCAGCACTTCATCTTTTGTATACATGATAAACCTCATTTCCGGCGTCGCCGCGGTAAAACAGCCGCCAATATACGGTGCAAAAAGTAAGCAATACCCCAAATATATTAGTATTATAGATAACAGACAGCACATAAAGCAATATTGTCGGGTTCTGACGGTACCGCTGTGCAGTCATATTTTTCGTCAGACAATACCAATAAAGGAGGCAGGAGCAGCTCCTTTGCTGACGGAAATTGTGAAGGATATCTCTAAAATTCAATGTTCACAGACGGTAATCGTCAGCCTAAACAAAAATCCCGCAGACAGCGTATCCGTGTGTCAAGGATTTTTGTGACGAATGACGGGAGAAAGATCAACCCGGATTGGGGCAATGAATTTTTAGAGGTGCCCTGAAGTATGACGGAAAAGCCGCAAGCAAACGCGCAATAAAGACATAAGCCGTAAACCCAGTGGTATTACCTTAATAATTTATATAATTATTATATTAAATTACCCTGCGTTTGTCAATATACTGAAATATTCTCTGTAATGAATATTTTTTCGTTACCTGTGGAAAAATTATGGAGATAAATACAAAACAGCGGAGGAAAAAATGATAAAAGATCTTTGTTTTGTGGCGATAAGCTCGCTGGTATCTCTCGCCGTGCTTTTTCTGCTCACTAAGCTGATGGGACAGAAACAGATATCACAGCTCAATATGTTTGACTATATTATCGGAATATCAATAGGATCGATTGCCGCGGAGATGGCATCGGAAATAGAAAATCCCGAAAAACCGCTTCTTGCCATGATTATATACGGGGTTGTGGCTTTTCTGATCAGCGTAATAACGGCGAAATCCCCCCGTGCAAGACGTATGATAAGCGGCGCGCCGGTGATACTCATGCGGGGTGATGTGATTTACAGAGATAAACTGAAAAAGGCAAGGCTGGATATCAATGATTTTCTCATGAGCTGCCGCGAGAAGGGCTATTTCAATCTTTCGGATATAGAGCTTGCCGTGCTTGAACATAATGGAAGCATGAGCTTTCTTCTGAAGGAATCCAGACGGCCGCTTATGCCGGAGGATATGAATATTTCACCGGAACAGCAAAAGCTTGGCTATGAGGTAATCATGGACGGCGCAATCATGAAAGAGAATCTGAAAAAGTGCGGTCGGGATGAAGCCTGGCTAAATGCGGAGCTGAAAAAACAAGGATTCACAAAGGCTTCGGAGGTCTTTGTCGGTGTTTTTGACTGTCAGAGCAATCTATCTCTCTGGCGCGGCGAAGAAAAATAAGAGTTTCGATATGTTAATGTCTACTGAATCATTCACTTGACGAATGATTGGTACGGCAAAGCCACACCCCCATATAAAAACAGCAGTATATGGATGTTTTTATATGAGACAGACATTCCTTGATGAATTACTGCGTGCTGCGTTTCATGAAAGCGCAGCGCCTAAGTGCAAGGTTTTTAAGTAAATTAACTTAAGGTAACTTAGCCGGGTGCACAGCTAACGCCTTTATTGCGCATTTGCTTGCATCTTTCCCGTCATACTTCACAAGTTTCGTCGGAAGAGGAGCTGCTCTTGCCTCCTCAATTTGTATTATCTGACGAAAAATCCGGCGGCGCAACTGCACAGCAAGCATTGTGCGGTATTGCCTATATTTTCGTTTCGATTTCTTCTTTGAGGCGGGAAATAATCTTTTTTTCGAGGCGCGATATATAGGATTGGGATATTCCAAGCATATCGGCAACCTCTTTCTGAGTTTTTTCTTTTCCTCCGCCGATACCGAACCTCAGACGGACAATTGTCTGTTCCCTTGGAGACAGCTTTTCAATCGCCTGCTCTATGGTGCGCCTGTCCTCCTCATACTCCATATCCCGGTAGACCGTATCGTCATCTCCTCCGAGAACATCAGAAAGAAGAAGCTCG
>USPP01000349.1 GCA_900556615.1 uncultured Eubacteriales bacterium | reverse complement strand
CATTGGCTCTACAACCGCATAGAGTGTTCCCGGTATCCGATCGGCGGTAAAAGTGTATTTCATTGACAGCGAACCCGAAAAACGTTCGCTCAGGAGATTGTCTCTGATCCTGACAAGCGGTCTTTCTTCGGAGAAAGAAGCGCTGTTTTCTGAAATCTGCGCCTTGTCGAGAAGAAGCATATTTTCCGGAAGCTCGTCCAGCGTAAACTCTCCGAGTTCCAGCGAAGGACCCTTCACGGAAAGATCATATTCCGCCATTTCTCCGTCATCTTCCACAATCAGACAGGATTTTGAGTCGGTAAAATCATAGAGAACCGTAACGGAACCGTCGGAGTTCCGCTTTCCTCTGAGCGGACGGTATTCAAGGGTATCTATATCCAGTTCACAAAGTCCCTTTACCGCCGGAATCGTAATTTCGGTATTCAGATATTCTTCCCCCGAGGTATTCGCAATAAAAATCAGCTTGCCGTCGCAGGTATCCCGCATCTGCATAGGAAGCGGGATATCCTTCCCTCCCGCTCTTACCGAAATTCCCGAAAGCGTTTTCAGCTCGTCATAAGTCATATTGGATTTCAGAAAAGAAAGGTCGGCAGCTCTTCCGTCTATTCTCTCGGGCGCTTTCCCGAGAATACATATTTTTCCGCCGTTGTTTATATATTTTTCGAGAAGCTCCGCAGTACCTGAATCCATCGTCTCTATATAGGGAATAAGCACCTTGTCATAGCTGCAAAGTCCAACCTTTATCCTGTTGCCCTCTACGCTTCCCATATCATGAAGGATCGTTTCATCCCCAAAATGGTAGGAAATATGATCGGAAGTAAGCGCTTCAACAAACTTACGGTACCTTTCTTCAAGCTTCTGCATATTGCGCGGATAGTGAAGATAGGCGCTTCGTATCGGATGAAGAACAAGCGTATCCGCCGCCTCTTTTCCCTGAGACAGCGCCGCACCGAGCAGCTTGAAATGCTTCTCATAGTCCCCATAGTATTTCTGCCACGGATTATGCTCGGAATAATGATTGGGATAGTCGCGTTTTCTCTGTCCCCTCTCGGAATAGGCATATAGATGTTCGCAGGTAAGATTCACTCCTCCCGCATACTGAAGCTCTGCAATTCTTTTAAGCTCCCTCGGCGTCACATCCCAGCCGCAGCAGGCATACATTTCCGAAAGGGCAAGCTTCTTGCCTGTCTGAGCGCATACCGAGCCAAGCTGTTTGGCGCCTGAAATATCCTTTACGTCCCTTCCAAGATAGTCGATCCCCGGAATATGCTCATACAGATAAAACGGCATTACGCCTCCGCAGCACATCATCTGTCCGGAAAGGCCCCACTCTTCTATTGCATGTCCGGTAAGCTGAACTCCGTTCTCACTGCACCAATCGTATATTTTTTTCATAAAATTGCGATAGAACTGCTCGTGACAAATCAGCCAATAATCATATCTGAACTCTTCTCCTCCCGAAAGCCCGTCTGCGAAAAGGTGAAGAAGCCCCTCTCTGACATCATATCCGAAGCGTTTTTCAAAGGCGGTAAAAAAAGTATCCGACCACGGCGTTCCATAACGGAAATATTGCGGCTCATCGGTAAAGAAGCCCGGCATTTCCGCGCCGAAGCCTTTTCCGGCAAGCTTCTTTTTGTATACCTCATGGGTCGCGGCAATAAACTTATCCGTTACCTCTCCGTCAAGAGTATCGACGTAGGAAAAATCGCTTTTTCTGTGAATCACAAAATATTTTTCCGCATGGCAGGGAGCGGTTACACGGACGCATTTTCCTTCCGACACAGTATAAACTCCGATAATATCATCGTCCGGCTCCGGAAATTCATACGATTCCGACATAGTAAGATACTTTGCAAAATTTCGGGAATCCTTAAGTAGTTCTCCACCCGCAAAACCCGATGGCCAGCCGTTTTCATCATAGGCCCATGCCTCCATGCCGAGTTTTCCCGCCTCATCGATACAGACATTTATCGCCTTGAACCAATCCTCCGACATATATTCTGTCTCAAGACCGCCTCTTGCATGCATGAAGAAGCCTCTCATGCCAAGTGCCTTCATGTTCCTGATCTGTCTGCGCAGTTCCTCATCCTCAAGCTTATCGTTCCAACTCCAAAATGGGATACTTCCATGCCTTTCGGCATCGTTTAAAATTCCTTCCGCGAGCTTTTTCATATTATTTTTCTCCTATATATTCGGCATATCTGTTGGGAGACACACCGTATTTCTCTTTGAACATCTTAGAAAAATTGCAGATATCGGCATATCCGGCAGAAGTCGCAACAAGCGACACCGAATATTCCCCCTTTGCAAGCAGCTCTGCCGCAGCAGCCA
>USPP01000348.1 GCA_900556615.1 uncultured Eubacteriales bacterium | reverse complement strand
TGTCTTGCTCATCGATGTGGGAAGCGATCATGGATATTTGCCGATATCTCTTGTATCAAGCGGAAGAATCAAACGGGCGATTGCTTCGGATGTTGTACCGGGACCGCTTTCAAAAGCGAAAAAAAACATATCGGCTGCCGGGCTTGAAGCTGAAATAGCGGTTGTTCTGTCGGATGGGCTTGATTTGATAGAAGTTGAATCTCCTTCTGATATTGTGATTGCCGGAATGGGTGGAGAACTGATCTCAAAAATTATCGATGCAAAACCGCAGGTGAAAAATGCGGATATACATTTGATTCTCCAGCCGATGACAAAGGCTGAATATTTAAGACGTTATCTTTGTGAAAACGGTTTTGAAATTATCTCGGAGCTTCTTGCCTGTGAAGGGAAAATATATCAGATTATTTCCTGTCTATACACAGGAAGGTCATATGCACTCACCGAATGTGAGCTTGCTGTAGGAAAAAAATCTGCAAGGAATGAGGACGCACTTTTTCGCCGTTTTGTCAGCGGAAAACTCTCTTCGCTGAAAATCGCAGCAGAGGGAAAAGGGATGGCGGCGATAGATTGTACGGAAGAAATAAAATTGATATCGGCTCTTGAAGAGCTTTTGGATTCTGAAAGTAAGGAATGTTGATTATATGAAGGTTAAGGATTTATATGATAGGCTTGATGAAACGATTCCTTCATCGCTTTCCTGCGAATGGGATAATGACGGACTTATGTGCTGTCCTGATCCCGACCGAGAAGTGCGCAGGGTTTTGCTCACATTGGATGTCACACAGGCAGCGGCGGAATATGCGGAAGAAAAAGGATTTGACGCCATAATATCTCATCATCCGCTTATTTTCCGCCCCTTACCGTCTTTGATATCCCGTAAGTTGATCAGACTCGTCCGAAATAACATAACTGTAATGTCCTTTCACACACGTCTCGACAAGCTTGACAACGGTGTGAATCGCGTTCTTGCGGAAAAAATCGGTATTACAGATGCGTCGGCTTTTTCCGAGGAGGGAATCGGATTGATAGGAACTCTTGAAGAACCTATTATGCCTGAACTTTTTTGCGAGAGAATAAAAAAATCGCTTGGCTGTCCTGTTCTTGAACTTGTGACTGCTGGATTGCCATGCAGTCGAATTGCTGTTGTGGGAGGAGATGGCAAAGATTGCCTGTCCGATGCTGTAAGAGCGGGTTGTGATACTTATCTCACGGGAAGTATGAGCTATAACAGTTTGATTGATGCGTCAGAGATCGGAATTAATATCATTGCCGCCGGTCATTTTTTCACCGAAAATCCCGTTCTTGAAAAAATCGAACAAATCATTAAAACAATAGATCGAGGAATCCGATGTGAGCTTTTTGACTGCAATGTTGTAAAAATGGTTTGACATACATATATGTTGATAAAGGGGAAATAAAAGAAATATGAGAAAAACGAAAATTATCTGTACTCTCGGTCCCGCTTCCGATTCCGAGGAGGTTATAAGAGAGCTTATACTTGCCGGAATGGATGTTGCCAGAATTAATTTTTCACACGGAGAGTACAGTGAGCACAAGCATAAAGCCGATATAATAAAAAAGCTGCGCGCCGAGCTGAATCGGCATACCGCGCTTTTGCTTGATACAAAAGGTCCCGAAATCCGTCTTAAAACATTTGAAAAAGGAAAGGTTACGCTTAAAGCCGGAGACAGCTTTTCACTTTATATGGATGATCGGCAGGGAAATGAAAAGGGCGTTTCCATTACCTATACGGGATTATGGAGAGATGTTTCTTTCGGAAGCAGAATCCTGATTGATGACGGGCTTATAGAGCTTACTGTGGAAAGTGTTTCAGAAAAGGAAATCAAGTGCTGCGTAAAAAACGGAGGTTCTCTATCGAATCGCAAGGGCATAAATGTTCCCGGTGTTCGCTTATCCATTCCTTTTTTGAGTGAAAAGGACAAGAGTGATATAGCTTTTGGGGTAAAAGAGGATTTTGATTTTATTGCCGCCTCCTTTACGCAGTGCGCCGATGATATAAGAAAGATACGGGATGAGCTTGATAAAAACGGAAGTCACGGGATACGGATTATCGCTAAGATAGAAAATTCGACCGGAGTCGATAATATCGATGAGATTCTCAACGAGGCGGACGGTATCATGGTTGCAAGGGGAGATCTTGGCGCGGAGGTGCCTATGGAGAATATTCCCGTTATTCAGAAACAGTTGATTTCAAAGTGCTATAATGCCGGGAAGCAGGTTATTACCGCAACGCAGATGCTGGAGAGCATGACGCACAATCCGCGTCCTACAAGAGCGGAAATCACGGATGTTGCAAATGCGATTTACGACGGAAC
>USPP01000347.1 GCA_900556615.1 uncultured Eubacteriales bacterium | reverse complement strand
ATCGCCGCCGCAAGCGGCATACCGTGAATAAATCCCGTCAGAGTAGACCTCTCGGTATTTATGTCGGTATGACCGTCGATATAAATAACGGACAGCTTTTCCTTCCCCAACACCGACGAGGCTCCCGCAATCGATCCCATTGCAACGGAATGATCCCCGCCTATAATAAGAGGAAAGCTCCCTGACATCAATTCTTTCCTTACATTCGCAAAAAGCCTGCGGCTTACCGACATAACCTCGCCCGAATCTTTCATGAGAGGCGTTTCGGGATATTTACCGGCATCCGAAAAACAGGGTGTCATCGGCACAAATCTGACTCCGTCTTCAAAAAAACCGCCGATCCCGTTTTCGGTCAAACGCTTATAGGCAAACTGCGTCCCGTCCGTCGGAGAGCCCTTACAAATCGGCGCTTCCAGCAAAGATATTTTCATTTCGATTCTTTCTGATTTTCCTTGTCAAAATAATATTGGGAATAGCGTCTGTAATAACCGTAATAGTATCTGCATATTCTGAGGCGTCGCTCAAACGACATATCGCCGGGGCAGAAAAGCGTTCTTGAAACCTTTCCCTCCCGCCAAAGCTCCTTCACTTCCGCTTTCAGCACGTCATTTTTTACATATTTCATCAGCACACCCTTCGGTACAGCCGTCCAAAGAGCCCTTGTATCGGTATATACGGTTTCTCCGCCTCCCATGCCGAAAACCGCGTCCTCCGTCATAAGCTTCATCATATTACAGCCTGCCCCCCGCACATAAAAGCTGCTCCTGCCGGGGCGGCAGTTAATTTCAAACATCATATATTTTCCGGTTCTCGTATCATATTTCAAATCGAAATTGGCAAAGCCGGTATAGTGAAGCCTGTCAAGAAATTCCGAAATTCTGCGGCAGAGACTCTCCTCCGACCTCGATATAATCGCGGCATAATTGCCGAGCGTTGACGGAGAATATTCCTCAAGCACCGGCTGACCGAGGCTTACAAGCCTTGTTTTTCCGTCGTTGCCCGAATAGGTGTTGACGACTCTCATCGCGTCGTCTCCTCCGGGTATAAATTCCTGAAGAATCAGATTACCGCGGTAATCCGAGCGGTTCATTTCCTTAACGATCTCCCGATATTCTTCCTGGGAATTTACAAAAAACACCTTTTTCTTGCCTTTGAAATCACAGTGAAGATATTCCGCGGCGTTACTGTTTTCCGGCTTTACCACAATCGGAAAAACGAATCCGGAGTCTTGAAGCGCGCCTTCTCTCTTTTCGGGAGACACGATAAGGGTTTTAGGATAATCCACTCCGAACCGGTCGCAAAGCTCATAAAAACGATCCTTCGTATTCAGCTTACACAACAAATCATACGGAACAACTCTGTTGCAGATATATTTTTCAAAATCAGCCGCATGCTCCGACAGCAAATTAATATAGTAGTCGGAGCAGGGAACCACGACAATCGCCTCATATTCCCGTTTCTTTTCCTCAAGAAGCCTCAAAAGCTCTCTTTTAAACACTTCGCTGCGGTCAAAATTCTCAATTGTTATTCTATCGAAGAGCCGGCTGGCTTCCGTCGGAATCAGCCTGTGCTTGCAAAGCATAAGAGGCTTTATCCCATAAGCCTCGGCAAATAGCCTTGCATTTCCATAGGCATTCTCGTCGCTGCCCAGTATGATCGGCAGAAATCTGTTCTTTTCCATAAATAAATCACCGCTTTCGCTTTGCAAAAAGCTCTCCTAATCGTAAATTCATGCCGATTGCCGGCAGAGCAAACCGCCGCGTCCTTATAACGTCAAAATAGACATAAGCCGCCCCTGAAAATTTCGGACCGAAGCTCTTTCCGCGAAAACACCGGCAAAAAAACGCTGCGGCGGGGTAAATCAGCTTACAACAAAATACCGCTCGTACCACACAAGAAAAGCATAAACGGTATAGATTTTCCTCGCGTTGTTTTTTTCTCCGTTCCTGTGCTCATCAAGCATGGAGATCAGCTTATCGGTATCGAAAAGCTCCGATGCAAAATCACGCTGGAACATTTCAAGCACCTTTGCATAATACTTATCCTCTTTTATCCAAACTCTGAACGGCACCATAAGCCCGCCTTTTTGCGGTTTGCCCATTCGGAGGGAATATGGGAAAAGGCGGCGGCTCTGAACGCGCGTTTGGTATGCCTGCCCTTCATTTTCTGGGAAGAGGTAAGCGTTCTTGCAACGCTCCACACTTCTTTATCCAGATAAGGCACCCTCAGCTCAAGCGAATGAGCCATTGTCATTTTATCCGCCTTAAGAAGAATATCGCCGGGAAGCCAAAGATTCATATCAAGATAGAGCTTTTTGGTAAGATCGTCACATTTCTTTACCTTTT
>USPP01000346.1 GCA_900556615.1 uncultured Eubacteriales bacterium | reverse complement strand
GCAAGCAAATGCGCAATAAAGGCGTTAGCTGTGCACCCGGCGGTATTGCCTTAAATAGTCCTATTATTTTTTCAGAATATTCAAACTCCTTTTAATTATAATTTGCGTTTGTAAACTGTAAAATAAATGTTTGAATCTTAGTCCAATCATATTTTACTCACATGGGATTAACGGAACGCAGGCACAAAGGCTGTTCCCAATAATATGGTTTTACCTGAAAACATGAGGAATTGGTGCGGACGTTAAAGAAAAGCTTCTCGCAATCGGTGAAAAGATTAGAATGAATTTGATACCATCAAAGCACCCCTATGCAGAAGCGATGTTAGATGCACACTTGCAAAATGTAAAAGAGTATGAGCTTCAGTTTTTGTTCCACTCTGACGGATGATTTTGCTTCATTGTCGCTCTTTTAATAACAGCAAGCTAAAACCGCCTGCCGAAGGGCAGAAAAGCTTACTACGCTTATACTGCAAACCGAATAACAATACCGCCCAGAAGTAACCGATCGGTCGCTCTCGGCGGTTGATTGTTTAATTTGTTTTCTGTCCTTAAAAAACGATTACTTATCCGTGATTTTTTACAGCAACGATTTTATTATTTTATTGGAAGCTGAATTTCCGTTAACCAATCCTCAGTTTTTTCCTTGTTCCAAATACCGTCAATATAACATTCACGCGGGAAGTCCGACGGTTCATATCCGTTTGCCGCCGCATATTTCATAATATAAGCATATGCTTCGCCGAGAAGCTCATAGCTTCCTTTATGATAGATACAGATCGCTCTGGCCGCGGGCAAGGTTCTGAAAAAGATTTTTTCGTTGCCTTTCCCTTCTTTTGTAACAGCTTGTGAATATCTTACCATAATATTATTCTCTCTGTATTCCCCGTCAAGATATTCACAGAAGCAGTAATCCGGCTTTATACATTCTATTCCCGGATTCAAGCTCCGGCATTCTGCCGCTGAGTCAAGAGCGAGAGAAGTTACCTCACTGTAATCCCTAAGTCGCTTCTCTTCACTGTACACAATACATTCGGAAATCTCCTTAACAACTGCCTGATACTTCATTCCTTTTTCCTCCGATAAATAATTCAGAATGGAGAGTCGGTGAGTTATTTCAAAACGCTTTTGCTCAAGCTCGGCACGCTTCCCTATCAAGAGCTCATGTATTGCTGAACCGGTCAGGTAAAGCTTGATTTCATCAATTGTAAAATCAAGCTGACGTAACGCCTTTATTTTCGTCGCGGTTTCAAGCTGTGACGTATCGTAAAAACGGTATCCCGTCCACGAATCCACCCTTGCAGGAATCAGCAAGCCTTCTTTTTCATAAAAGCGAAGCGCCTTTACCGTAATCATGGACAGCTTTGAAAACTCTCCGATTTTCAGCATCCCGTATCCTTTCCCGCGACTGAGATTTATACCCTTCATCTCACCGTCATCTCGCATGATCTATTATAAGCCCTTCCCTAAAGGGAGAGTCAAGTATTTTCGGAAAAATCAGAAAATTATTTCAAGCTTTCATATATCCGGCCGGAATGAAAATTCCTTGCTCTGACCTGTATATCGGAAACGCGCCATCATAACCACAGGCGCAAACAGCCATAAAATAATCCTCATACTCAAAAAAGCCGAAAACCGCGTCATCAGGTATGTTATCGCCTTTAAAAAAACCGCCGCCGCCGATTTTTCCGAAGCTCTCTCTCATTGTCCAGCGGCAAATCGCATCCTTTCCCACCGCGCCTCCGAGATATCGGTCACAAACGCGGTGCGGAATTTCTCTGTTTTTTTCGATATCAACGCCGCAGGGAATATCACCGATCGCGCATACCGCATATCTCCCCGAATGAGACAAGCTAAAAAAAAGATCGGAGCGATCGGGAAAATACGGCTTTCCCATATCGGTTCTCTTTATCTCGGCGGAAGAAACCTCATACCCGCAAAAAGCGGCGGCAGCATATAAAAGCTTATATGCCGCCGCGTGTTGTTCACCGTAAGTCTCTCCACACTGACGGAAAAACACTTTTATCATTTGATTACTCTTATCTTGATGATGCTGTCGATTGAAGCAAGCTTTTCAAGAACCGAATCGGGAATTTCTCCGATAATCTCCACAACCGTATAAGCATAATTGCCGCGCGAACGGTTTATCATGTTCTCAATATTAACGTTTTCCTCTGCCACTGCCGTAGAAATTTTGGAAAGGACCCCGGCAACATTTCTGTGCATGATACAAATCCTTGCGTCTCCATTATGAGGAAGCGATACGTCAGGGAAATTCACCGAATGCGTAATATTGCCGTTCTCAAGATATTCAATCAGTTCACGGGAAGCCATAACCGCGCATTTGT
>USPP01000345.1 GCA_900556615.1 uncultured Eubacteriales bacterium | reverse complement strand
TCAATGTCACCGACCTTTGACTTGAAGGAAGACATCGGAAGGTATATCTCATTCCAACCATCCTTGAGGTCCAGCGCCGCAAGATCAATATTCCAGTTATTAGCGCCCCATCCTCCTCCACTGCTGAACTCAATCTCGGCAATTTCAACGAGAGAGGCATCCTTCACGTACAGCCAAAAATACACATACGCATCATCTTTTCCGGCATACGCGGATAGATCAATGCTTTTTTTGGCGGGATCTGTTTCGACATCATAATATTTTTCTATGACTGCGAGACCATTTGTGGTGTAAGCTGTTATTTTTGCGGACCCGGATCCCTCTTTTTTATCCTCAGTATCAATGCGAAGATCGGGGCAGGCAGGAAAATCTTCTTTTGATTCAAAGCCTTGAATTAGTTTGAGTGTTGCGCTGTCGGTATCAAGATTTTTCGCCGCGGATACGTTGAAGAAGCAACCGATAAGCATAGAAAGCGCAAGGATGAGTACAATAGAAGTCTGTGTTTTTTTCATAATTGTTTTCCTCTCTTTTCTTAAAAAATAAAAAATTTTGGATTCGGTTTTGAGCGTTCGGAAACCTTTTGAAAACTGCCTGATATTTGTTTCCGATACTGCTTTCCTCCTTAAGGATTACAATTATATTATACACCTTTTGCATATATTAATCTTAAACTATTCCGACAACTTTGTGTATTATTCTGCTTTTTGATTCCCGAATTTATCTGTTGTTTATTCTTGCATTGTGTCTTGCTTCTAAAGGACTCAAGCCATAACGCTGTTTAAAACAGCGGCAGAAATAGGTATGGCTGTTGAAACCGGAATCATAGGCAATTCTTGTTATTGAGTAATCAGAAGAACGAATTAGCTGATATGCCCATTGCAGTCTTCGCTCCATAAGATATTCCTGAAAAGTAATGCCATAGCGTTTTTTAAAAAGCTTGCTGAAATAATCTTCGGAAAAACCGGCGGCTTTGGCGGCATCAACGACGTTTATCTGTCTGCGAAAGTTTTTTTCAATATATTCGATCTCCGGGAAGGCTTTGGCGGTCGGATTGTCCGAGGTGCCATTTTCCATGTTTCTTGAAGCATATATTGTTATTCTTGAAATGATATTTCTGACAAGCTCGTCTCTGTCTACGCCGGCAGATGCACATTCCTTGAACAAAAGTGAAAATTCGCTGAGAAGCAGCCGATAATTTTCTTCGTCGCGGCAGTGCAGCTGTTTTCCGGAAATCTGTCTTAATCTTGAGAGCGTCTCGGAATCCGGGAAATTTTCGCTGAAGTGAAAGCTATATGCAGAAATATGATCACCTTTTGACAGATCGAGATTATAAGAGTGAAAATCAAAGGTGCTGAGAACCGAGAAGGTTCCTTGAGAGAATTCCTTCGAGACTCCGTTTAAAATATGCGTGCCGTGTCCTTCATCAATGAAATCAAATTCAAAAAATTGATGCCAGTGCAGTTCAATTTGATTTTTTGTGATAATTCTTCTTGCGAAGTATGCGTCCGATTCCGATCCTGGATTGGGGGTTTCCATTCTTGTTGGTATTATATTTTTCATCTGGTAGCCTCGCTGTAAAGAACTGGTTTTAATCGATATTTATATTATTTTTTTATTATAATATATTTCGGAGGAAATTGCAATATAATATATTTAATATATACAGATCAGAGGGTAATAAGGGAATAAAATTTTATTATTAAATTGTATACAAATATTGGGTTGACATACTGAGTTGAAAAAGTTATAATAATAGTGTACTCCAATTCCGGAATATTATGAACAATGACTGATATCCTGTGTCGAATTTCGGCGGAAAAGGAAATTTTATCTTTGAATCGGTCAAATAATGTGATTCCGGGGAAAGAAAAAACAATGAATCGTGAATATTTGCAGATAAATGTATACGAGGCTTTGCTGAACCGATTTGATTTTCTCTTTTCCGAGTTCGAAAATATTTATGTTTCTTTCAGCGGAGGAAAGGACAGTGGTCTTTTGCTTAATTTGCTGATGGATTACAGACGGGAACATTACCCAGACAGAACCGTCGGCGTTTTTCATCAGGATTTTGAGGCGCAGTATACAGTGACAACAAAATATATTGAGAGAACCTTTGAAAAATATCTTCCTGAAATCGAACCGTACTGGGTTTGCCTTCCTATGGCGACAAGAACAGCGCTTAGCAGCTATGAAATGTTTTGGTATCCGTGGGATGATACAAAGAAGGAAATATGGGTTCGATCTATGCCGGATTACCCGTATGTGATTAATATGAATAATCCTTTTAATCATTATAGATATCGCATGCATCAGGAGGATCTTGCCAATCAGTTTGGCCGCTATTACCGGGAAAAGCACG
>USPP01000344.1 GCA_900556615.1 uncultured Eubacteriales bacterium | reverse complement strand
TTATCGTAAAGCTGTCTTGTTCTCTCAAAAAACGGCCGGTAACCGTCGAGGGTATCGCAGTGAGGACCGATTACCATAATTCCCTTTATCCGTATACCGTCAAGAGAAGAAACGGATTTTATGAAGGCTTCGGCGTCGTCCTCTGCGATACCGCCCTTTGCCGTCTCGTTCCCGATATTAACCTCGCACAGCGTATCGGTAACAATGCCCGCCGCGCAGGACCTGCGTGAAATTTCCGTAGCGAGCTTCATACTATCAAGAGAATGAATAAGACAAACCCTACCGATGATATACTTTACCTTATTCGGCTGCAGGGTGCCGATAAAGTGGAGCTTTACGCCGTCAAGCATCAGGCTGTCATATTTTTCGTTAAGCTCCTGAACGCGGTTTTCTCCTATATTCCGCAGACCGCACTCGGTTACTGCATAATTGATGATCTCCGGCGCCACCGTCTTGGTCGCCGCCATAACCGTGACGTTTTGGGGAAGCGCCGCGGGAAAAATTTTTTTCAGATTGTCTTTAACGGCGTTTTTGATTTCGGCAGTTAATACCGGAGGCTCAGTTGACAATTTTTCCGTCATACAAATCCTTACCTTTCACAATAACAAAATCATTTTGCGCAAGCCAATCCGCTTTATCCTCGGCGCTTTCATCCCGTTCCTTCACTATAAAATAGCCGTCATACTCAAAAAGCGGTTCAATTTTACGAAACTCCACCTTTGAACCGCGGAGGATATAGACTCCCTTTACTCCATTCTCGATACGGACGGAGGAAACCGGAACACGGTATCCGGTATAGGAATTCTGCACAATCTGTACGGTTTGATTTCTCAGATAGCTGAAGCCATTAGGGAGGATATCGGAGCGAAAAATCAACACGGCTGTATCAGAGCCGACCTCGGAAAGAATTCGGTAGAGATACATATTGATTGTCGTTGCGCTGCTGCCGGGAAATTTGATATCGTAGTATTTTCCGGTATCAAAATTATGTAGCTGACCGGCAGAAACCTCGCAGGCGGTATACCAAATATAATCGGTCACAAGCTTGCCTATCGGATATCCCTCTCCTGTACCGGAAAAATCTTCGGGAGCTCTGTCCCGCATAGCAAGAAAATTACGGTAAGAAAGCGTGGAAATATTGCGGCTTGAGAATATGTTTTCATATCCGTCGACAGCGCTGTAAAAATAGCCCGCGCTGTCTGTCACGACAGTAGTCTCCGCTTCCGAAAGCTGAGCGGAGAGACGCGCCTTTTCCGCTTTCAGCTTTTCAATCTCGGAATGATAGCTCACTGTACTTCCCGTGATGATTCTTCTCCGGTTGAGCTGAATCAGAATATCATCGAACAAAGCCGACGCAGAGGCAACGTCCCCCTCTCTCGCGGTTTCGGCAAAGGAATAGAGATTTTTCCATATGAGTTTATCGGTGGAAGCCGTATCGGTGCGTTTCTCGGTATCGCTCATGTTGCTGCTTTCCAAAATCCGTATCTTCTTATCGAGGGCAATAATTTGCTGCTTCACTTCCTCGGATCCGCCCGCAGAGTAGATTTCCGCGACTGCAGTGTGAATCGCAAGCCTTTCCCCATCGCTATAAAGATAATTCACATCGCCGTTTACAGGAGAATAGAGCACGGTTTCCTCCCTCATGAGGGTGGCATTTATCGTGAAGGTTTCCTCTTTGGTAGTGAGGATTGCAGCAGTGGTTTCAATATCCTGCTGAAAGCCTCCCGACATATGATAAAGAATATAGGCGATGATGATTACCGAAAGTAATACCGACACCGCGTATTTAAATACACTTTTGAGATATTGTATATCCATTTTAAAACCATAGCTTCCGTTCTGCGAAAGCATCCTTATAAACGGTTATTCTGTCGTTTGTAAAAGCCGGCAGTGTCCGAACCGAAAGAACGGTGCGAACGCCGTCAATTCAGTATATCACTTGGCTGTGAACTGTTTAAGTAGTTTTCAGCAATATTTACAATATTTTTAAAATTATCCTCCCTGCCGGGCGAATCCTGATAAAACCAAAGTATGTTTTTATTTCTTTTGAACCAGGTAAGCTGTCGTTTTGCATAATTTCGGGTATTTTTTTTGAGAAGCTCCGCCGCCTCATCATAACCGATTCTGCCGTCCAGATACAGATAAAGCTCCTTATACCCGATTGCCTGAGCGGCGCTTGAATCTCTCGGAAGATCAAGTGCGGCAACCTCGTCAAGAAGTCCGCCGCTCAGCATGATATCGGCTCTGCGGTTAATCCTGTCATAGAGCTTCCCGCGGTCAAGAAAATCAAGACCGATTATCAAAGCGTCGTAAGGCGGGGGAGTCTCCTTTGAAAGCCTGTCCCACTCGGTCTTAGTTTTT
>USPP01000343.1 GCA_900556615.1 uncultured Eubacteriales bacterium | reverse complement strand
GCTGACGCTGCAGCGGTTCTGAGAGCCTTGAATACTCTTTGCGGAGAGTTTTTTGATACGGATTTTCTGAGAAAGATGGGAAAAAAACTCGGCGCGGATGTACCATTTTGCATATCCGGCGGAACGGCTCTTGCAGAAGGGGTTGGAGAGATTCTCTCTGAATATTATTCCATCCCCGATTGTTTTATTGTAGTAAGCGGGGGTGTCGGTCATATTTCCACGCCGGAAGCTTATCGCAGAATTGATTCTGTGCCCGATGTCTGCGGAAGAGATTTTGGTTCTTTTCAAGAGGCAATGAAAACAGGAGACCTTGCCGTAATCGGCAAAAACCTTTACAACCGTTTTGAGGATGCGGTTCCGGAGGCTTTGGAAATAAAGGCAATTTTGCTGTCAAGCGGCGCGGCGGGAACTCTTATGAGCGGGTCGGGCTCTGCCGTATTTGGACTTTTTGATTCCTTGAAAAAAGTCGACATGGCTTGTGCTTTGCTTGAGAAGGCAGGACTTTCATCTTATATCTGTCATTCGATAAAACAGTATCACTGAATCAGGCTGTTTCGAGGCAATACCGCACAATTCCAAAAGGCAGAGATGTGCAGTCATATTTTTCATCAAACGATACCAATTAGGGGTAGAAGCGGCTCCTTTGCCGACGGAATTTTTGAAGTGTGACGGTATACGGACAAGCAGATATGCCGTTAAGGCACAAGCTGTGAACATGGCGGTGTTGCCTTAATCATATTCCTGCGCTTTTTGCCTTGCCGTTCAAAAAATCATCTCGGAAATCTGCATAGTCGATTGATTAGCCATTCCTTAGGTCAGTAAAAGAATTATCGTGATACAATTATTAACGGAAAAATATGAAAAATAATTTTTTATAATCGTTTTAAAGAAATGACAGAGGATTCCGTCCAAAAATCAATAAAAGGCGAGGGCTGTTTGCGGTTTGTGCAAACAGCCCAAATATTTCGTTTTTTCAAGCGTTAATTCTTGTAATAGACAGTCATTGAAGTACCGATATCCTTGACCAGAATATCACGGGGCATTTTGATAAATTGAAAAGCTACATACAGATCTCCCGCCGCACCGGATATGTTTGCCGTTTGGATAAAATATATCGGCCAAAACCATAAATCAGGCAGAAATGCATTTATCAGAGCGATGATAATTCCCCATATTACCACGGGGGAAAGCGCAATGATAATGTAGCATTTTTTATTATAATACGCAGAGCTTCCCGCATATGCATAGAGACCGGTGAAGCCGTACTTCGGCCGGGTTTTGCTGTATATCCGCATAAAAACACCATGAACCAACTCGTGAAGGATAATATAAACGACTACTCCCGCAAGCATAACTGCAAATCTTAAAATATATTCGGACAGACCGCGGGACATGTCAAACAGATAGCTGAGCGGCAGGTGAAGATGACCGAAAGCGAGCATAACAGCGAAAATAAAAAACGAAAAGGCGTTCACAAGCAAAGCCGTTTTTTTATCATTTTGAAGGTCAAGCTTAAATATTTCCGAATAATTATCAGGAAGCGATAGAGTGTTTTTTATCATAAATAAGGGCTCCTTGGTTGTTATGCTTTGAAACGGATGTTTGCTCAGTCCATTTTTTCCGAAAGCTTTTTTCCTCCGAGAATGTGGAAATGCAGGTGCTTTACACTTTGACACCCATCTTCTCCGACATTTGTGATTACACGATAGCCGTTTTCTATTCCAGATGCTTTAGCAATTTCCGGTATCCTCTCAAAAATGTAGGAAACCACGGAACTGTTTTGCGGCGATACTTCATCTACTGAACTGATATGTTCTTTTGGGATTATCAGAATGTGAACCGGCGCCTGTGGATTTATGTCGAGGAAAGCAAGGATACGCTCATCCTCGTACACTTTGCTTGAGGGAATTTCTCCTGAAACAATTTTACAGAAAAGACACATTTTTTACCTCCGTCCCGATAAAAATCGAAGAATTTGTATCGGGTATATCATTAAAAATATTGACAAAAAGAGTAAGGTGCGATATAATGAGTACAATAATATTATAGTGAATATTTATATTATAGCAAATGGGAGGAAAGATGTCAATGCAAATTACAAAGGATACCATAATCGGAGATATACTGGATCATGATCCCGGAACGGCTCAATTCTTTTTTGAAATAGGTATGCACTGTCTCGGCTGCCCCGCTTCAAGGGGAGAAAGCATTGAAGCAGCTTGTATGGTTCACGGAACTGATGCCGACGAACTTGTTGCCAAGATCAACGACTATCTCAGCAAAAAGTGAAACTGCGGGCTGCCGTGACGGCGATGACTTTATTCCCGTGAATCTGTATGGAAGGGCTGTCGCGTTGAAACGCGGCAGCCCTTTGATTGAGGAATATGAAAGAAATAAAAAATAACGGTGCG
>USPP01000342.1 GCA_900556615.1 uncultured Eubacteriales bacterium | reverse complement strand
GGGTCTGTCCTTCTATCCCTTCCGCCATCTGCCCCGTAGCGGCGTCAATAGGCAACTGTCCGGACACATATACCACTCCGCCCGCTTCCATCGCCTGGCTGTACGGACCGATAGCTCCGGGAGCTTTCTCACAGCAAATTACTTTTTTCATATTTCTATAATTGTTATTTATATAAGGCACAAAGTTATAGAAATATTCTATCCCCTCTCATAAAATATCGTTTTTAATATATCCAGCCGTCTCTTTTATTTTGGCTTTTCCAATATAAGTAGATTTCTCTCATTGATATCAGAAAACGAAACATAAACAAAAAACCTCCTGTGAAACGAATCTCACAGGAGGTTTTTTATTATTTGTTCGAAAAGATTATTCCGCTTTTTCTTTTGCAGGAGTTTCAGCAGGTGCAGGAGCAGCTTCAACCGGTTTTTCAACCTTTACCTCTTCTCTTGATACGTTTACCGTAACGTTGACAGCAGAAGGTTGTCCCTGGTAAGGCATACGGTTCTTCGGGTCAGCACCATATTGGTTAGGACCTACAGTACCGTCAGCAAACAACATATAAAGTCCGAAAATAGCATTCACGATAGGAATGAACATCAACAGAATCAACCAGCCGGATTTATTCAAGTCGTGCAGACGCTTCACGCCCTGTGCCAGAGAGAACCACACAGAAGCAACCAAAGCAGCAAGGCCGATCAACAAGCCGAATACAGAGCCACCGGCAGAACCGCTGGAAGCACCAAAAATAAAAGTACCTACACCCAACAGCATAGCGATCCAAGTTACTATACCACCAACAATACCAGACAGGAAATATTCGATTCTACGAATACGACCGTCAAAAGAAAAAGGAGCTTTGAACATAATTTATAAAATTTATATTAATAAATAAGTGAGTTGTTCATCGTGCATTTATTACATGGAAGCAAAGTTATAAAAAAAATAAAATAAAAAAAGTTCTTTAAGGAAAAGAATAAAAAAATAACCGAATCCCGTGCAGTATTTCCTATTTCCCTGCATTTAACCTATGAAACAAAGAAAAAGTAGCAAATCAAACCATGTATCATTAACCTACAACCTGAGCTTGAACAAAAGGGGAAAATTAAAAGAGAAAGAGAGAGTTTTTTTAATTAACGTCCCCAAATGAAAGGGGAAGGTTTGAAACCTTCCCCTTTTCCCTTTCATCAAAATCGAGGGTGTCAAAATGAACTGCAGTATTTTTGAATCAGCTCATCCACATTCGGATCTCCCAGTTCCTTAGCTTTCTTAAAGTTCCCGCAAGCCTCGTCCTTCTTCTGCAACTGTATCTGACAAAGCCCCAACAAGCGATAGGCTTCGGCATATTTCGGATCTGTTTTCAGTATGTCATTCAGAATACGAACCGCCTCTTCATAACGGCCTACGCGCAAATTCACCACTGCGTGTTCCGCCTGATAAGTCAAGTCGGCAGGATTCAGCTCGATAGCCTTAGCGATATCATCCAACGCACGCTGATACTGGCGGGCTTTCAGTGCCGCCTGCTCACGGTAATAATAGAATACATCATTCACTTGTCCTTTCACTGCGGTATGATAGGCGTCATAATCAAGCATGGCATTCCGTGCCTGACCGGCCGCCATATTCATTTGCGCACGTTCCAGCAGATAAGGAGCCAACTCAGCGGTTATCGGCTGCGGACAACGGGCAATGCAACTATCCATCAAGGTCAAGACCTCTTTCGGGTCGCTTTTCATCAATTCCTTTGTCTTGGCGGCACTGAAGAAGGTAGCGGGAGAAGCAAGATTGCTGGCGTTTACTTTCTCATAAGCAGCCAAAGCGCCTGCATAGTCTTGCTTGGCAAACAGGATATCGCCTTCCATCTGAATGTAAACAGGCAACGGATCAATAGCTATCGCCTGACGGACATTCTCCAAAGCGGTATCATACGTCCAATCCTTATACGTCTTTTCCGGCTTGGACAGTTGGTAAGAATACATCATCTTACCTATATTATAATATGCATCGTCTTTCTTCTGAGCCACCTTCAACGCGCGGTTAAAGTCGTCAACGGCTTTATCATACCAAGACTGGTCATCCTTGCCTTTGGCTATATAGTAATTCGCACGGCGGAGATACCCGTCCGCGTTGTTCGGGAACTGAGCGATAAAATCATCCAAGAGTTCTCCATAGTCGTCTCCCGACATCTGAGAGGAAGCCATAAACAAATAGACCAATGCCTGGTCTTCCGTTTCGGGCAATCCCTTCCGGATACCAATGCTTCTCAACGTTGCATCCCCCAGAGAAAGGGCATTGATCTTCTGCGCCATCGCAAAAGCCGCCCCTGCCGCATAACAAGTGGTTATCGTGTCCAGCCCCGATGACTTCTGCGCAATGCCGAACACCTGTCCTTCCTCGTTCATCACCGGACAGCTCAC
>USPP01000341.1 GCA_900556615.1 uncultured Eubacteriales bacterium | reverse complement strand
TCTGCTATGAGGTTGAGGTCAAGGTAAAATACGAGGGGTATATCAAACGTCAGCTGAACGAAGCGGCAAGAATGTCAAAGCTTTCCGAAAAGAAGCTTCCGCCCGAAACAGACTATTCAAAAATTGACGGACTCCGCCTTGAAGCAAGACAAAAGCTCGGAAAAATCCGTCCCGCCGACATCGGTCAGGCGTCGAGAATAAGCGGTGTCAGTCCCGCCGACATCTCGGTGCTTCTCATCTATCTGAAAATGAGAGACGGCGAAAAAGAATAAATTATAAAGACAGAGTTTTCATGTCCCGATTTTGTATCGGCATAAAAGCTTCACAATTCATATTGCAAAGGGGGACTCATAATGCCCGATTATTCAGAATATATCGCTTCCGCACTTGTCTCAAACGGCGTTTCGGCAACGGCGAGGCAAATAAATCAACTCTCCGATTATCTGTCGGAGCTTTTGCGCGTCAACGAATATATGAATCTCACCGCGATAAGAGAGCCGTTTGAAGCAGCGGTAAAAAATATTGCCGACTGTGCCGTTTGCACAAAATATATTCCCGATAATACCTCTCTTCTCGATGTTGGGAGCGGAGCGGGACTCCCCGCTTTTCCCTTTGCAATAATGCGTCCCGACATAAGGGTGACGGCGCTTGACAGTACCGGGAAAAAGGTGAATTTTATCTCCGAGACTGTAAAAAAAACAGGTCTTGACAATCTGACCGCAATCTGCGGACGGGCGGAGGAGCTTGCCGCAAATTCCCAATACCGAGAAAAATTCGGTGCCGTTTCGGCACGCGCCGTAGCAAGGTTGAATATCCTGTCAGAGCTTTGTCTTCCCTTCATAAAAAAAGGCGGCGCCTTTCTTGCTATGAAGAGCCGTCTTGCCGAAACCGAGCTCTCAGAGGCGCACCACGCGGTTTCTGTTCTCGGGGGAAATGTGAAGAGCGTCGAGCATTTTTTTCTTGTCGGTCTTTCCGAGGAAATCGAACGTACGGTTATTCTTGTGGAAAAGATCTCGCCCACGCCAAAGCAGTATCCGAGAACGTATGCCAGAATTTCCGGAAAGCCGTTATAGAACTTTTGAGTTATCGACGCTCAACGTTTTCAGTAGTTTTTGAGATACCGAACACGGAAATAACAGGATAACGGTATAAATATACGGTTTTTTGCAGGTGAGTCAATTACACATCAATTCCGATTTTTTACAATAAATAACTGCGACAACCGCCTCCGTTTCAGAAAGAATGCCGTCATTTCTCCAATATATTTCGGTTTTTCAGAGATATATTGTTTTTTGAACCGCAGAATTGACCTGTGGTTCGTCTTTTGTTTCTGCGGTTTATTTAAGGCAATACCGCTGGGTGCACGGCTAACGCATTTGCGTGCGGTATTGCCTTAATGCCTTCTGAACAACAGAAAAACGCCACAAATTTGTATTTGGGGTTGTTCATGCGCAAGGATTTTACACATTTCTGCGTAAAACCCTTGCACTTTCAGAATGGGTAAACCCACTCATTCTGGAAGGCAGGCGGCAATCAATGGGAACTAAAAACCCAAGCCGCCTGCTTGGGCGGCGCAGAATGAATAACTTGTTTGTTCTGTGCTAACCACGAACGTATTCGCGGTTATTCCGCAGACATGATTTACAATATCATTTTTACCGTTGAGATATGTTTGGCGGATTGTAACAGAGCAAAACGCTCTTATCCGAAACCAGACGCTTAACTGCTTAACATATAAAACTTCTTTTCATCGGAAAATATCGGTACGCGGTTCTGAGCTTTCGGAAATTAAACGCTTTGCCCAATTTCCGGTGCATATCTCTATTCCCGAAAGAAAAACAAAAAAACGAAATTTTTCCTACTGATAATTGTGAATTTATTTGAAAAAATTCAAAACCGTATTTACAACAGAGAAATAGTGTGATAAAATATAGATTGGCAAAGGTCAACGATATTCCTTTGCCGCATAAAGCTATATCAAAAATTCACATACCGGAGGATATGAAATGGCAAGAAAAAAGATTTCCATGGACGGTAATACCGCTGCCGCACACGTTTCGTATGCGTTTACCGAAGTTGCCGCCATCTACCCTATTACGCCTTCCAGCGTTATGGCAGAGCTGACCGATTCCTGGTCGGCAACAGGACTTAAGAATATTTTCGGAGATACGGTTAAGGTTATTGAAATGCAGTCGGAGGCCGGTGCGGCGGGAGCCGTTCACGGAAGCCTTGCCGCAGGCGCTCTTACCACCACCTTCACCGCATCCCAGGGACTTCTTCTTATGATTCCGAATATGTATAAGATTGCAGGAGAGCTTCTCCCCTGCGTCATACACGTTTCAGCTCGCTGCGTGGCTTCTCATGCGCTGAATATCTTCGGAGATCATTCCGATGTATACGCCTGCCGTCAGACAGG
>USPP01000340.1 GCA_900556615.1 uncultured Eubacteriales bacterium | reverse complement strand
GCTCCGAACCATTTCACATTTACCGTGTTTTCTTCATACGAACGTACAAAGCGTCCTCTTGCCTTACCTTTAAAAACGGTTCCTCCGTTCTCATCGATTCTTGAAGCGGAATCATAATAAAAGGTACCGCCGCCTCCGTCGCCGGGAGCGTAATATCCCTTTACAATCACAATCGCTCTGGTTTCCTTAGGCTCAAGAGAAAGGAGCGCCTCTACATCCGACACCACATAGTTCCCCGTAGTGCTTCCGCCTGATATCATATCATCGTCGCTTTCACTGGTATTTTCCGTGGAAGACAGCCCGGAATCGGTATTTTCGGACGGTTTGCCAGAACACCCGCCAAAAAGTAAGGTCGCTAAAAGCCCAACGCCAAGCAATGGAATAAACATTTTCTTCATTGTTACCTCCGAGTTCTTATTCTCTGTATAAAGGGTCAACTCCCCAATTACTGTATTTACATTTTAATTATATAGAAAATATCATCGTTTGTCTTTTGCATTATTTCTCTGAATAGTTAGCATTTTTTACACAATGCAGATATATTACTGCAAAATAATAGTCTAAATTGTTGATATAATTTTATTATAGGATTATAATAATGGCTGCCGTATGAATAACACGGCAGCCATTCGGAGCGAAGACAAAATCAAGCCGGGGCTTTTCCTTAAACCCAATTCAGCGTGCTTTTTTGAAAAAATTACCTTGAAAATCTGCAAAAACTTTAAGACCATACCGCCGGGTACACGACTTGCGCCTTGAGGCATATCTGCTTGTCCATTTTCCATCATACTTCACCAATTTCGTCGGCAGAGAAATCGCTCTTGCCTTCTCAATTGGTAACATTTAAGAAAAATACGACTGCGCAGCTATATACCATCAAAACCCGAAGGTATTGCTTAATAAGGAAAAACTTCGTTTTTCTCAGATGTAAGAAATATCTACCGATAAATTTCCCGGCTGATAAAGGTTTTTGAGAAACTATTTAAAAAAGCTTCTTAAGGCGCTTATCTTAAGCGGAAGGACAGGGCGAAGTCCTGCAAGGCACCTTGTCTTAAGCCGTCATCCTTTTAAAAGCATATGTATTTTTCGGGAAGATATTCCGATATATTATCAAAAATAAACTTTATAAACTTTTTTGCCGCGATCGGCAGCATATCATAATCCTGATATGCAACTCCTATTGTCCTTTTTACCGGGATATCGGTCGGAACCGTTTTGATCCTGTAGGGAGCCCGATCCAGGATCATCGACGGCAAAATACTCACGCCGATTCCCTTTTCTACCATAGAAAGAATCGTATAATCGTCGTGTATTCTGAATTTTACCCTTGCCGACAGTCCTGCTGACGAAAAAGCATCAAGAACGGTATTCACCTGCCCTTCATCAACCACGATAAGAGGTTCTTTCGCCATAAGCTCAAGTGGTACCCGCTTCATATCCGCATACGGGTGTCCTTCGGGAAGCACTGCCAAAAACTCATCCTTTGCTATTGCCCGGTTTATCAGTCCTGCTGACGCTTCGGGATATACGAATCCAAAATCGATAAGCCCTCTTTTTATCCATTCCGGCAGGCTTGTATTATCTCCCTGAAGAAGAACAAAGTTTATTTTCGGATAGATTCTGCTGAAATCGCTCATCAAGCCGGGCAGTAAATGCTGAGACATACTGGAAAAAGTCCCTATTCTGAGTTCTCCGGAGTCGAGTCCGTTGATCTCTCCCGCTTTATCGCTTATCTCTCTGTACGCGGCTACATATTTTTGAATAATCGGGTACATCTGTTCCCCTTCCTGGGTAAGACGCACACCGGCCCTTGTTCTTATCAATAGTCGAAGCGAAAACTCATTTTCAAGCGATCTTATCATCTGACTCACCGCTGCCTGTGTATATCCGAGCGATTCCGCAGCGCGTGTGAAGCTTCCGTATTCCACGATTTTGCAAAAAGCGATATAGCGTGTCATGCTTTCCTGTCTCCTTCCAATCTTCCTTGCTTCTATTCTTCGGTAATACAAATTTCATCAAAAAAAGACTACCGGAAGGAATTCATATTTTTCTTCCGTTTGTTTCGTCAGTTTCCGCATTCGATGCTGATGCTGTTGAATACCGAAAGAAGATCGTCAACGGTGGTTTCGGTTTTGGCAATACCTTGCTTTTCAAGAACAATACCGCCGTGATGGAGCATAAGCATACGATTACCGTACTCAACGGCATAGCGAAGATTATGAGTAACCATAACGGCGGTCAGATTTTTTTCCTTAACGATCCGATCGGTTATTTTCATAATAATTTCGGCGGTTTTGGGATCAAGAGCGGCGGTATGTTCATCCAATATCAGAAAGGAAATCGGCGTCATGGTCGCCATAAGCAGTGCAATTGCCTGCCTCTGCCCACCGGAAAGAAGACCGACCGGAATATCCATTTTA
>USPP01000339.1 GCA_900556615.1 uncultured Eubacteriales bacterium | reverse complement strand
ATAGACGACGATTCCTGCCGCAAATACCACAACTGCCGGTACTACCGTATAGAGAATGGTCAAGCGGTTTGCCTGCGCAGTAGTAATATCAAGCGCTTCATCCTCAAACACCTTAAAATCAAGGTCAAGAGGAACCGTTTTTCTTCCGAAGCTCTTCATTGCGTTGAAAATAATATCTCGGTTTGCATAACTGCGGCCTCCGATGTACTTATCCTCAGCGAACGATGAGGTGCCCGCCGCAAGCACATAGGAATAATGAGGCTCATTATCGATATATCTTGAGTCGACGGTGATCGTCATAAGATTATAAATGCCCTTTGTCCATTCTGCCGCGTCGGAACCGTAGCTTCCGACAGGGGTTGCTTCCGCTGTTTTTTCAGAGGAGGTTTGGAGTATTGTAGAAATATACCTTACACTGCTGCCATAGGTTGCGGAATACTGTCCGTCAGTTCCCATGCTGTAGGTGTAATCGATCGGCATTGCGTTATTAAGAACAGCCTTTGGTACTGATTCAAGCTCTCTCAAAGTATTGGTCAGAGAGGAACCGGTTCCCTCGGTCGTATATTCGGCAACCAATTCGAGTCCATTTACATCAAGCGCATTATCAAAATCCCTTACCATGGAACGGTTGAAGGAGATTCCCCATTCTCCGAGGAGCGTATCCAACTCAGGAAGCTCTCCCGCAGTCGGATCCATGAACACCATAAGTCCGCCGAAGCCGTCAAGAAAATCATCGATCTTCTTTATTTCATTTACGGTGTCGTTTGCGCCCATATAATCATATTTCGGGCAATTTATGACCAAAACCTTCGCCGCGTCATCAATGTTTTCTTTTGAAAGATCGATTGTTCTTACATCATAGCCGGCATCTTCAAAAAGCGTCCACATGACGGGGGTGGCAGATGAGGTGGGAACGCTTTCGCCGTGCCCGGTGACAAAATAGGCAATAGGGCTGTCTCCGGCAAGCTGAAGTATTCCGGCAGTTATCTTATATTCACCGTTAAAAGCAAAAACGTTGCCAGAATCGGAATCGAAGGTATAGAAAGAATCTATTGTATAAATTTTCGATTGCTTTTTTTCCTCATTGGGATTGGTGAGATCGTTTTTGACGATATATACGCTTGTTGTTTTCGGTTTTGAAACAGAAGTAGCAAGATATTGATTGACTGCTTCGGGATGGTTGATTATATCAACATATTCCACGTCGACAAAATCGAATTCCTCCGCATATTGCTTTGCAAGATTATGCACAAGCTTGGTTTCATATACGCTGTCAAGCTGATCGGCGTATTGACAGAACACGATGGATATACCGAATTCCTTTGTGCCGCGATAATCGTCAAGCAAATCAACGGACTGCTGCGTAATGCCGTAGATTTGTTCTTTTGTCATATCCGCATACCACATGAATTTGGAGGCAAGCGAGGAAAACACAACGTTAATGATAACGATCAGTGCAATGACAGCGGCGGTAAGACCTACTGCAAAAGCGCCGAATTTAAGTCTGCGGTGTTTTTTGATTTTATCTGCATAAATATTATTGTTCATTTTTTACCGTTCCTTTCAGACAGAATTGTCACGCCCAGCGGCGCTTTTCATAAACGCGCACCGTAAGGAACAAAAACACAAAACTAATCGAGAAATAGTACAGGATCGCGTTGAAATCAAATACTCCGTATGTGAAGTTAGCAAAACGGCTGTATATGGAAAGCCAACTCAGCACCTCGCGTACCGGCGCAAAGGGAATATAGGAGTTAAGCATTCCGACGACAAGAAATAATGCCATAACGGCAATCGTTCCGATCGCGGAGATGATCTGGTTCTCGGTCATTGCGGAGATGAATATACCGACAGCAACAAACGCCGCTCCGATCAGGAGCACTGCAATTACAGAGCCGATAAGAATGGCGCCGTTATATTCGCTCGCTGTTCCCGCGTAGTTCTTCGGACCATATTCAAAGAGTGCGGTAAAGTTAATGCAGCCAATGAGAAAGGTTCCCGCGAAAACCGTATAGGCGGCAAGAAATTTGCCGATTACCATACCACCGAGGCTGACGGGGGAGGTCATAAGAAGCTGTTCCGTTTTAAGCTTTTTTTCCTCGCTGAAGGTTTTCATGGTAAGCAGAGGGATAAGGATAATAAGCGCGAAAATCATGGTGGTGAAATAGGAGCGTATACTGCTGCCGTCCCCCTCCTGAAGGGTAAACATCGAAAACACTCCGCCGTTTACCGCGAGAAATATCGCCATATACACATAACCGACCGGAGTTGTAAAGTACGAACACAGGTCTCGCTTGAAAATTGCAAACATATTGTGCCTTCCTTAACTTAAATATTTCAATTCGCTGCGCGTCTTATATCAACGCGCTTTTTTTTCTGTTTTATCTCGGGACTTTTCTCGGTCAGTGAGATGAATACCTC
>USPP01000338.1 GCA_900556615.1 uncultured Eubacteriales bacterium | reverse complement strand
TCAATTTGTATTGTCTGACGAAAAATCCGGCGGCGCAACTGCACAACAATCATTGCGCGGTATTGCCTTAAGTTCTTACCCAGACATATTTTTTATAACGGAGAAATATAATGTTAGATCTTATCAAAGGAATATCGCCGGAAGAAACAGCCGCAGCGGTAAACGGAAAGCTTCTTTTCCTCGGAAATAAAAAAATAACCGGCGCATCTATAGATTCCAGGAGCATAAAGGACGGCGATCTTTTTGTCGCCATAAAGGGCGAAAAAACAGACGGTCATTGCTACATAGATGCCGCCTCACAAGCGGGAGCGGCAGCAGTACTTGTTGAAAACTCCGACATCAGCATCAAACTGCCTCAAAAAAATAACTGTTCCGTTATATTGGTTAACAATACCGTTTTGGCTCTCGGAAAGCTTGCCAAAAAGCATAAAGAAGAACTGAATACGCTTACCGTTGCGGTCACGGGAAGCGTGGGAAAAACCACAACAAGACAATTTATCTATGCGGTACTCTCCTCCGAGATGAAAACGCATAAAACCGAAGGAAACTTCAATAACGAGCTTGGTCTTCCGCTTTCGGTGCTGAAGCTTGACAGTACATACAAGGCGTCTGTGCTGGAGCTTGGCATGAGCCAAAAAGGAGAGATTTCTTACCTTACCGACATAGTCCGCCCTGACATAGCGGTTATAACGAATATAGGCACCTCCCATATCGAATATCTCGGTTCAAGAGAAGCGATCCGCGACGCAAAATTGGAAATTTCAGAAGGACTCAGAGGTGACGGGAAGCTTATACTGAACGGAGATGAGCCTCTCCTTCTCGGAATCGACAGCGCCTGCTATGTATCTCTTAAAAACACAGAAGCCGATTTCAGAGCCGCTAATATTTGTTATACCTCCGAGGGAATGAGTTTCAATGCCGTATGCCCTGACAGAATAATAAAGAACTGTCTGATACCCACTCTTGGTGAACACACAGTGCTCGACGCAATGTTCGCCGTAGCCTGTGGTTTTTATGCCGGAATATCCGACGACGGCATAAGAAAAGGTCTTGCCGCCTTTGAAGCCGTCGGAATGAGACAGAACATTATAAAACACGGTGAAGTAACTTTTATTCTTGACTATTATAATGCAAGTCCCGAATCCATAAAGGCTTCGCTCACCGTAACCAAACAGCTTGCCGAAGAGTGCGGAGGCAGAACAGTTGCCGTTATCGGAAACGTTCTCGAACTCGGAAACAAATCCGAGGAGCTTCACCGCTCCGTAGGAAGCTATGCCGCCTCTCTGAGCTGCGATCTTTTCTTTGCTTTCGGAGAAGACGCCTGCCTTGCCGCCCTTCAGGCAAAAGAAGATGGCATAAATGAAAATTCAGTCTTTACCTTTCCGGATATTTCCGATCCTGCCGCCATATCTGAAGCAATAACCGAACATATAAAACCCGGCGACTGCATACTTATTAAAGCGAGCCGTTCCATCCACATGGAGCGGGTAGCGGATATTCTTCTCGGAAAATAAATCCTTCGGATTCTCTGCCGCTGTATAAAATCTTCATCAAGCCGGAAAAAGAAAGGAAATACAAGCATCATGTCGGTATTTTATATTATAACCTTGCTTACCACTCTTCTCTTAACAGCGCTGATTCTGCGCTTCCTGATTCCTGTCCTGAAAAGTAAAAAAATGGGACAGAAAATTCTCGATATCGGTCCCCGCTGGCATAAATCCAAGGAAGGTACTCCGACAATGGGAGGGCTATCCTTTATCATTTCTTTTTCCGTTGTCAGCGCAGTTATGCTCTTAATAGCCGTGTATAATGGAAGCGCCGACAATATCCTTTCGGCAGTGCTGACCGGTTTTCTTGCCCTCGGAAATGGGCTTATCGGCGTCATAGACGATAGAACGAAGTTCTCAAAGGGTAAGAACGAGGGGCTTCTTTCCTGGCAAAAATACCTGCTTCAGCTTGCCCTCTGCGTGGTATATCTCTTTTTCATGAAATATTTTGATTTCATAAATACCTCCATATATATTCCTTTCTTCAAAAAAACGCTTGAACTTGGTATTGTGTACTATCCTCTTGCGATAATTCTTATTACGGGAGTCGTCAACAGCGTCAACCTCACAGACGGTATCGACGGTCTTGCGGCAGCCGAAACCGCCATTGTTTCTGCGTTCTTCTCCGCAGTGGCATTTACACTCGGAAGCATGACTCTTGCTGTTTTTTCCGGCGCCGCCGTCGGCTGCTGCCTTGGATTTTTAATATACAATTTCTATCCGGCAAAGGTATTTATGGGTGACACCGGTTCCCTGTTCCTCGGAGGTCTGGTTGCCGGAATGGCTTTCATGGCAAACAATCCCTTGATTATCATTGTTGTGGGCATTATGTATATCTGCGAGTCGCTCTCCGATATTATCCAGGTCTTGTATTTCAAACTCA
>USPP01000337.1 GCA_900556615.1 uncultured Eubacteriales bacterium | reverse complement strand
CGCATTTGCTTGCATCTTTTCCGTCATACTTCACAAATTTCGTCGGCAGAGGAGTTACTCTTGCTTCCTCAATTGGTATTGTCTGACGAAAAATCCAGCGGCGCAGCTGCACAACAATCATTGTGCGGTATTGCCTTAAGGTAATTACTGCCGGACTAACGGTTGACGCTCTGACAGCATATCTGCTTTCGATTTTCTGGTATTCATCACAAAAAATAACGGAATAGAATTCGCTGTTATTTGTATTCTTGATTTAGGGAATTACTGAATAAATCGTCAACGGATTTTTTCGGGTAGATTGATTGCCCGGCATCGTTCAAAAGTCAGCTCGGAAATCTGGATAGCCGATTTATTCAGCGATTCTCCGGACTGCCAAAAAATCTGCTGCTGCATCTGCGCTGTTATCACTCAATGGGATTGCCTACCATGCGTTATTGACGAAATTGTCTGTTTAGCGAAATTCAGAAAGCAATTCTGAACGGTTTAAGGGGCGTATTTCGTTTGCTGCGGATTCGATAGGTCTGCTTCTCTTTGATTTTTTCGAATGATATCTGAATTATGCTGCGAGACGAAATGCGGGGCTGTTTGTTTTCATAAAAACAGCCCCACTTTGCAGAAAGAAAGGAAATACGATGATAACACGGCTTTTCAGAAGAAAACCGGCGAGCGAGGGGATAAATTCCGAAGGAAAGCTCAGACATATCGCTTTTATTATGGATGGAAATGGAAGATGGGCGGAAAGGCAGGGCTTGCCTCGTACATACGGCCATGCTTCCGGAGCCGCTGTTTTTAAAAAGATTATTGAGTATTGCGGAAGCATCGGGATAGAAGCGGTTACGGTATATGCTTTTTCCACGGAGAATTGGAAAAGACCGAAGGACGAGGTGTCGGCGATCATGAAGATTTTCCGGGATTATCTTTCCGAAGCCGAAAAAAGCTTTTCTCAAAAGGATATTCAAATACATTTTCTCGGAAGCAAGTCGGTTTTTCCTCCTGAAATTATCGCGCGGATGACTGCTCTCGAAGAAGCATCCGCTTCTAAACGTCAGATACTTAATATCGCTGTCAATTACGGCGGAAGGGATGATATTGTCCATGCTGTGAATGAGCTTGTGAAGGCAGGAAAAACCGAGATTACGGAGGAGGATATTACCTCGCATCTTTATACCAAAGACAGTCCGCCGCCCGATCTGATTGTGAGAACGGGAGCGGAGAAACGTATTTCGAATTTTTTGCTTTGGGAGTCGGCGTATGCCGAGCTGTACTTCACCGATATTCTATGGCCTGATTTTGACGAGCGGCAGGTGGATCTCTGTGTAAAAGAGTTTTATTCGAGAAAGCGCCGATTCGGCGGAATCTGACGGAAATATTCCGGCGTTTTCAGGCGCGAATGAAACGCTTCAATATTTTCCGGGAAATTTAGGCGGCTTAAAGAAAATTTCAAAAGTAGCCGCATAATATCATATCAGTTGATCCCCAAGAAAGGATTTTTGTATGAAAACACGAGTTTTAACGGCTATTGTAATGGTCGCGGTGATGATCCCTTTTTTTATATTTTCGGATACAATCGCATTTCCCTTGCTCATTTCCATTCTTGCCGCAGTTGGCGTGTATGAAATGCAGAATTGCATCGGTTCCAAAAAACAGTATACGGTTTCAATTCCCTCTATTATTATGGCGGCAGGCATGCCTTTCCTTGTGCGCTGTCAGCCTTCTGGTATACTCGGTTATGTATTTTTGATTTCTTTTGTGCTGATAACCTATACCTATACGGTATCGGTGTTTTCAAAGCACCGTTTTGCCGTTGATACAGCGGCGCTGTCTGCCTCTACGGCAGTGTATATCTCCTTTGGTTTTTCGTCGGTGATTCTTCTTCGGGATCTTTCTCACGGTCAGTATATTTATTTTCTGGCTTTCATTATTCCGTGGGTGACGGATACGTTTGCTTATTTTTGCGGCAGAGCTTTCGGAAAACATAAGCTGATACCGGATGTCAGCCCTAAAAAAACGGTTGAAGGTTCAATAGGCGGAACCCTGTCTGCAATAGGGATCACCTTGCTTTACGGCTTTGTGCTTGGACACTTCACGGAAGCGGTGCCGAATTATATCGGTCTTGCGGTCACGGCAGCGGTTGTCAGCCTGCTTTCGCAGTGCGGCGATCTTATCATGTCTTTGATTAAGCGAAAATTTGAAATAAAGGATTACGGTAAGCTTTTTCCTGGTCACGGCGGGGTGCTTGATCGGTTTGACAGCATAATCTGTACGGCTCCGTTTATTTATTTTCTTACAGAGTTTGTGCCGGCGCTTGCGCTGTTTTCTTAATAACGACTGAGAGGATTGTAGATTTGACAGAAAAACTTGCAGTGCTCGGCTCGACAGGGTCTGTCGGAAGGCAGGCGCTTGACGTTTGCCGTCACAGAAAAATAAAGGTAAC
>USPP01000336.1 GCA_900556615.1 uncultured Eubacteriales bacterium | reverse complement strand
CCCTGAATCCCGAAAAATCTGACGGCGCATCTGTACTGTCATAACCCGGCAGTATTGCTTTAAAATTATTATTGACAAATTGAAAAAAAAATAATATAATGTTAACAATAGGTAATCGGATCGAGGAGTAGTCGGGATCACGCCATACAGAGAGCGTCGCATTTTGCTGAGAGCGCCGCGGCGGTTGACCGGTGAAGTCGCCTTCCGCGCCGCGGAAAGAAAGCAGCTTGCCTGCAAGTAGAATCCGCCGTTTCGCGCACGTAAAACGCATGAAAGAGAGCGCACTTTTGTGCGAATGCAGGTGGTACCGCGCATTTTGCGTCCTGTTTTATACAGGACGCTTTTATTTTTCGGAAAGGAGACCGATATGAATCTCGAAGAAGTTTATGGCATAAAAGACGAAATCGAGCAGATAAAGAAAACCTATGAGATATTCGATGAAAACCGCCGTCTCAGCCGCTGCAAAGCAGCAAGAGTAGAATTTCTGACAAACATCCGATACATTGAAAAATATTTAAAACCGGGCGACAGAATTCTTGATATCGGCGCCGGAGCAGGCGAATACAGCCTCTATTTTGCAAATGCAGGCTATAAAGTCGACGCTTTAGAGCTTTCTGAAAGAAACATAAGCGATTTTCATCAAAAAATGAAAGCAGAACATCAAATCAACCTTGTTCAGGGAAACGCAGTCGATCTCAGCAGATATCAAAATGCCTCATTTGATATCGTACTTGTATTCGGTCCGCTTTATCATCTTCACAGTGAGTCCGATAAGCTGAAGTGTATTTCCGAAGCAAAGCGCGTATGCAAGCCCGACGGTAAATTATTCTTTTCTTTCATTACAAATGATATGGTTATACTGACTGAGTTTTCATACAGAAGCGATTTCTTCCTGAATGGCAAATATGACAAAAGCACCTTTCAATTAGAGGATTTTCCCTTTGTCTTCCACACGCTTGCCTCCTGCCGCACATTGCTGTCAAAAGGCGGAGTCAAGCCGATTCACGAAGTGGCGTCCGATGGAATAAGCGAGCTCATGGAGGAAAAAATCAACGCCATGGATACCGAAAGCTATGAGCAGTATCTGAAATACCATTATTACATTTGTGAAAAAAAAGAATTTCTCGGCATGACAAACCACCTCTTGTTTGTCAGCGATAACCGTTGAATACAGAAAAATACGATTAACATAACACAGTCATAATGAAGGAGAAAAAGAAAATGCAAAATGAACTGCCAAAAACCTATAATCCATCGGATTTTGAAGACCGACTTTACAGTCAATGGGAGAAAAACGGCTATTTCAAGCCGTCGGGAGACAAAAACGCTCCTCCTTTCTCTGTGGTGATTCCTCCTCCCAATGTCACAGGACAGCTTCATATGGGACATGCCCTGAACGACACCCTTCAGGATATCATTATCCGCACAAAGAGAATGGAGGGCTACAACACTCTCTGGGTTCCCGGAACAGACCATGCCGGAATCGCAACGCAGATTAAGGTCGAGGAAATGCTCCGAAAGGAGAAAGGACTTTCCCGTCACGACATCGGGAGAGAAGAATTTTTAAAGCTTGTCTGGGATTGGAAAGCCAAATACGGGAACCGCATTATCGGTCAGCTCAAAAAAATCGGCGCCTCCTGCGATTGGGAACACGAAGCCTTTACCATGGACGAGAATCTCTCCGCCGCCGTCAGAAAGACCTTCGTTTCTCTTTACAATAAAGGACTTATTTATAGGGGGCTTCGTATCACGAACTGGTGCCCTCACTGCAACACCGCACTTTCTGACGCCGAGGTCGAATATAAAGAGCTTGAAGGCGGTTTCTGGTATATAAAATATCCCGTTGTCGGCTCCGACGAGTATGTCACAATCGCTACCACCCGTCCCGAAACCATGCTCGGAGATACCGCGGTCGCCGTCAATCCGGCCGACGAAAGATATGCGCATCTTGTCGGAAAAATGCTTGAGCTTCCTCTCACCGGAAGACAGATTCCCGTTATTGCCGACGAATATGTAGAACTCGGCTTCGGTACGGGCTGCGTAAAAATCACTCCCTGTCATGATCCGAATGACTTTGAAGTCGGCCTTCGCCACAGCCTTCCTCAAATCGTTATTCTTGATGAAAAGGGGTGTATTAACGTAAACGGCGGAAAATACTGCGGTCTCGATCGGTATGAGGCAAGAAAGCAGATCATAGCCGATCTTGAACAACTCGGTTTGTTGGTAAAGGTCGAAAAGCTCAGGCATAATGTCGCGCACTGCTATCGCTGCGGTACGGTGATAGAGCCGCTTGCTTCAAAGCAGTGGTTTGTCAAAATGAAGCCTCTTGCCGAGCCGGCAATAAAAGTCGTTAAAGAAGGAAAAATCCGTTTTATTCCCGAACGCTTCAGTAAAATATATCTCAATTGGATGGAAAATATCCACGATTGGTGTGTTTCTCGTC
>USPP01000335.1 GCA_900556615.1 uncultured Eubacteriales bacterium | reverse complement strand
AAACGGGGAACCGGTCGGACCGTCTACATTCTTGACGAGCCGACAACAGGACTTCATTCCGCCGATGTCGAAAGGCTTGTATCCATTCTTCAGCGTCTCACTGACCAGGGAAACAGCGTTATTGTGATCGAACATAATCTCGACCTCATTAAGACCGCCGATTATATTATCGATATGGGCCCCGAAGGCGGCGATCAAGGCGGCACCGTTATCGCCTGCGGCACGCCCGAACAGGTAGCGGATACTGAAGGTTCTTATACGGGATATTATCTGAAAAATATTCTTGAAAAATAAAAATGTAAACGGTAAACGGTATTACGGCAATAACCGCTTCCTATGATGAAAAACCGAGATCAACCAACAAGCGATCTTGGTTTTTTGTCGTCTTTTATGAAAACTGCCGTCAGAAAAACGGCTTAATTTTGCCTTATATTTTCATTATGCTTTTCTTTATGCACAGAAGCTCTGTTTTCCGCATTCACCGTTATCCGATTTCCGTGTTTCATAATGATTAAAAAACGCTCCGCTTTTTTATTGGTTATATTTTCAAATTTATTCATGTATATAAAAACGACAAACGGAAATATTATAGTATGTCAGCAAGGCAAAAGAAAAATTGAAATCAAAAAATTACCAATTATAAAATTTCAAAAGCTGATAATACTATTAACAGAACCGGCAAAGAAAGCAGGTTCAGAAAACAAAATTCCAATTTATATAAGGAGATCAAAAAATGGCTAACAGTAACAAGAACGTAGTTCCTGAGGCTCGTGCGGCACTTGATAAGTTCAAGATGGAAGCTGCTAATGAAGTAGGAGTAAATCTCAACAATAGTTATAACGGTGACATCACCGCTCGTCAGGCTGGTTCTGTAGGCGGACAGATGGTCAAGAAGATGATCGAGAAATACGAAAACGATCTCAAAAACGGCAACAGATAACCTGTATTTATAAAAACAAAAGAGACTGTCTGCATTCATGCAGGCAGTCTCTTTTTCAAAGATCTTTTTTATATAGCAGTAAGGTTTCCGTTTATCCTCTGCCGTATTGTCTTGATATAAGACCGTATATTGGGCTCTCTCTCACCGGAAAACTGCATCAGAAGACAACGCGCACCGTCACAACCGAGCAGCCTCCGACCGTAATCCTTACAATACCGTCAATGACTTCCGCTTCAGACAGAATCTTTTCATTGGAATCGGTAATATAGGCTTCTTTTACCCGTTCGGCAAATCGAAGAGAGACCTTTTGTTCCGTTCCGCTCTCATCGTACACCCTGACGACCGTTCCTACCGAATCCTCCGAATTTTTTACACAGGACACTTTTACATTGCCTTCCATCGAAAGGAAGGCAGCTTCAAGCGGAAGCGCGCCTTTCTGACAGGTGCCAGGAGTAAACGCCATCGGATGATTAAACAGCGTCGCCTCTCTCTTCATATCCGAAAGCCCAACAGCCATAACGCCGAGTCTGATATTGTGAATACCGCGCTCAGGATAGGGATCCGGATCGTAGGCGCTTCTTATCAACGTCACCGATCCGCAGTTCTCCCAGAGTCGATAACCGTATTTGGAATCCGTAACAATTCCGATACAATTCTTCTCTTCTCCGCCTATTCCAAGATAACTGAGCGCCGGGACATCATGCGCGAGCGCCTCGCGTTCGATTACGCCGTACGGAATATCCGACAGGCTTTTTCCGGTGGTCTTGTAAGATACCGGAACAGCAAAGCTGATCTGAGGAAGCTTTTCACCGTGAAGTGCCGGCTCATTCCAATCTACATATAGTTCATATTCAAGCACACGGCTGTTATGTTTCAAAATGATTCCCGCTCTTATTACTGAAGAACCAAACTTCAGTTCATAGGACAATCTCGAAAAAACACCGTTTGATACGTTGTCATAAAGCCTTACAGAATGCGTCTCGTTCAAATTGACGACATTCATATACGGTCCGACGCGCCAAGACGTCATTCCATATCTCGGATTTTCCTCTGCGTATCTGAAATAGCAGGAAGGCTCCGAGATGAGTTCTCTGCCGGTTTCCTTGTCAATAAGGGAGGTAAGGCACATGGTTTTACTGTCAAATACCGCCTTGATATACCCGTTTTCCATAGTCAAAGGCTTATCGTTGATAAACTCATCGCTCTTTTCATAGGTTATATAAGAGGGCGAAAGATGTCCGTTCGGCGTTTTCAGACGGAGAATTACAGTGGTATAGCCAAAGGCAGCAACCCTTGCTCTGACCAGCAGCTTGATAAAATTATGCCCCCAATAGCCCTTTCCTGTTTCACAAACACAGAATTCAAGCGATTTTCCGTTTGCATCAACCATCTCCGCCAGAGAAAGGTCATAAGGATAATCCCAAACCGTCACCTCTGTCATCTCATCCCGTTCGTATGCCGTCGTATTAAAAATATGAACAGCGCGAACCGATCCGCGTCCCCT
>USPP01000334.1 GCA_900556615.1 uncultured Eubacteriales bacterium | reverse complement strand
CCCTCGCGGCGCGCCGCCGCCGGAATAGAACTTTTGACTATCTCGGCGAGTTCCAGTGTTGTTTCTATCGGCTTTTCAGCCCTCGCTCGGACTATTCCCGCCGCTATGCGCGGAGCGAACTTGTCCTCGCCGTATCTGTAGATGATATCCTGCAGTTCACGCTGCGAAAGCGAGTTGACTGCGTCCGCTGCACTCATGCCCTGCATCGACATTCTCATGTCGAGCGGAGCATCGTTTCTGTAAGAGAACCCCCTGCTTGCCGTATCGAGCTGATAGGAGGAGACACCAAGATCAATCAGAACTCCGTCCGCACTTCTGCCGTTTAAAATGCTTGGCAGATTTGAGAAGTTATCATTTACAATTTCTGATCTGTCGGAAAAAGAATCAAGTCTTTCTTTTACCGCAGAAATGGCTTCGGGATCTCTGTCGATTGCGATCAGCTTGCCGGAGCTGTTAAGCCGTTTTGCAATTTCGAAGCTATGTCCTCCGCCCCCAGCAGTACAATCGATATATAGTCCGTCCGGTTTTATATTAAGTCCGTTAATGCATTCGTTCAGCATTACGGAATAATGCTCAAATTTATTTTTCATTGTCAGAACCCGAGTTTTATCAGAATATTGGCAATATCAGCGGTGTTCTCAGAGGAATTTTCGTTGCTCCAGAGCTTTTCGTCCCATATTTCGATATGATCTCCGACTCCAATGACCTTTACGCTTTTGCAGAGAGAGGCATAATCACAAAGATTGGGGGCGATAAGGATACGTCCCTGAGCATCTACTGAGGTTTCGAAGGCAGCGGAATAGAGAAAACGCTTTACCTGTCGGGTTTCTATGTCGGGAAGAGAATCAAGTCTTGCCGTGAAGGTATTCCAACGTTCTATCGGGTAGAGAGCAACGCATGGATCAACGCTTTTGGTCATGACAACATTTTCTCCAAGCTGTTCCCGGAGCTTTGACGGAAGAATTATCCGTTTTTTGGCGTCAAGATTGTGACTGTATTCGCCGCAGAACATATGCTTTCCTCCGTCATGAAAATGGAATTCAGAGGGAACGGATGAAATATTTGCTAAAAATCAACCACTTTCATCCACTTTCCGCCACTTACATGAATATTATAGCCCAATTTATCTTTTTTTTCAATATGAAACGTCCGATATTTTTCCTTCTGATAAGAAATTTAATGTCAATAAGAACAAAAATTCGCCGTCTTGGAACTCAAAGAGAACAAAACGGCGAACGTTGGAAAATTATGTTTATTTTTGTCAAAAAACGGATTATTGAGGAAATAAATTCGAGATAAAATTTGTCGCTTTATCGGGAATAATACCGGTGAGTGGCTGACGGTATTTTATCATGTCGCGTACATAGGAGGAAGAAATATGGGCAAATTCCGGTTTTGAAGGAAGAAAAACGGTATCAGGTGAATTGCCGAGTTTTCTGTTTATCGTGGCGAGCATCATCTCATAGGAGGCATCTGAGGCATCCCGGACGCCTCGTACTATCACGGTTATTCCGTTGGCGGCGGTATAATCGGCAAGCAATCCGTCGAAAGTGTCTATTTTTACATTCGGCAGATCAGAACAGGATAGCTCCAGCATTTGTTTTCTGTCTTGAAGTGTAAAAAGATAGCTTTTTTCAGTATTGTTGAATACAACGGCGTATACTTCGTCAAACATTTTCGCAGCACGCTGTATTAAATCTGTATGACCGACTGTTACAGGATCAAAGCTGCCGGAGACTAAAGCTTTTGTTCTCATGATTGGCATTCCTTTCTGAGTATGGTTATAAAAGCCTTTCCGTATTTAGCATGTTTTTGGAGGGCAAATCCAGGGTAAGAAAAAGGAGCCGTGACATCGCTTTCACAGATAACAAAGCCTCCGTCGGAGATAAGGTTTGCTTCTGTGAGACGCTGTAAAGCATCGGTAATAAAATTACTTTTATAAGGAGGATCAAGAAAGACAATTCCGAATTTTTCCCGTCCGGAAAGATTTTTTATTACTGATTTATAGTCACAGCAAAGAACTTTTGTTTTTTCAAACAGGCGGGTTTTTTTTGCGTTTCTTTTTATTATTTCGCAGGCTGCCTGATCCGAATCCGTTATATAAGCGCTGACAGCGCCTCGGCTTAATGCTTCAAGGGCGAGCTGACCGGAGCCTCCGAAAAGATCAAGAACGTTTTTTCCCTCGATATCAAATTGAAGCATACTGAAAACCGCTTCTTTTGTACGCTCTGAGGTGGGACGGGTTGTTTCTCCTTCCAGTGTTTCCAGTCTGGTTCCTCTTGCTGTTCCTGTGATGATTCTCATAATCTGATTTTTACCGCAGCTTTCGGGTATGAAAGCCTCCTTATTTAATTTATAATTTAAGGCCATACCGCGGGGGACGCAGCTAACGCCTTTATTGCGTATTTGCTTGCAGCTTTTCCGTCAACCTTCACAAATTTCGTCGGCAGAGGAGTCACTCTTGCCTCCTCAAT
>USPP01000333.1 GCA_900556615.1 uncultured Eubacteriales bacterium | reverse complement strand
CTCAAAGCTTCTTCATGAAGAAGGAAGGATCGTTTGCGTCGGAACTTTAAAGCATGCCAGAAACGGTAATGTCCCTGCCACCGACAACACGACAATAGATGATGATCATCTGTATCGACATGAGGGACACTCCGGCTGGGTTATTCATTATCAAGAAGCTTATCGCGGAGGCACTGATAACAATAACCGCGGTATCGACGACGACGGCGTATATCTCCTGAATGACGGTGTTACTCAAGAAGAACGTCATGTCAGAAGGACCTTGATGGAAAAATATAATCCGGATGTTGTCTTTTTAATGATCGGCTTCAACGATATCGGAGTGTCAAATGGTGATTATGACGGCATTATTGAACGCTGGAAAACACTGGTCAATAATATTCTCGGTTCCATGCAGGACAACGGCGCATTGATAGTCGGCAGCGTTCATAATCGCCCCTATAATGAGCGGCTTGAGGAAGCAATAAAGCTGCTGAAGGATGACAGGGTAATATTGTCTGACACGTTTAATGCCCTGTCTGCGGGCGGAAAGGACGCCATTTCTTCCGACGGTGTTCATTTGAACAGCACAGGAAACGCAATTATTGCAAATACTTATTTTGATTGCTTTGCATCAATAAGGAATAAAATCAAGGGAATTCAGTGATGTGAGAAAAACAAAGCTTTGATTCTTTCTCCCAAGCACTCTCAATCCGTTTCATACAAGTCAGCATGCGGATTGAAAATCAGCATTTAAGGCAATACCGCACAATGATTGTTGTGCGGTATTGCCTTAAATGCGCCGAATCGGCGGTATATGCCGAAACTCATGTAAATCGTCTTTTCGCGGCAACCATAAATACGTATTTCTGTAGACAAAAAACCGAAAAAGTGGTATAATATATTGCGTAAACCGGTTTTATAGCTTAAGTCTTAAGTACAGAATTTATTTAAATAAAGCGAAAGGAAGCGGGACGGTTTCGCTATCATGCCGCCCGCCTGAAAAAATGAGTATTATAAGAAATGTGGACGAAGTACGTGCCATTTATAAAGAAGCGGCAGAAAGAAAATGGGTTATTCCCTGTATCTGTACCGAGAATTTAACCACCTCGGAGGCGATTTTAACCGCCGCGGAAGAATTCAGAGTACAGAACGGATATGAAAAATTACCGATTATCGTGGCTATCACCTGTCGCTATGATCATAGAAGTCAATCGGTTAACTATACAAAAACCCGCAGATGGGATATAGGTCTGAGGCTATTCACAGAGGATCTCAAGGTGCTTTGCGATGGGGATAACGCACCGTTTCGGAACATTCAGGTTATGATACATCTTGATCATATACAGTATGACCTTGATGAGGAGCTTTTAAACTGGGATCTTCATGATTATGCATCTATTATGTACGATGCCTCGGCTCTCCCTCTTGACGAGAATATCAGAAGAACGGCGGAATTTGTCGCTGCCCGCGGAAAGGATATTCTGATAGAAGGGGCATGCGATGAAATCGTTGATGCTACCGGTTCCGTTCATAATGCGCTTACAACGCCCGAAAATGCTAAAAAGTTTCTTGATAATACAGGAGCCGACCTTGTCGTCTGCAATCTTGGGACAGAGCATCGGGCAACCGGAAAGGATCTTAAATATCACGGGGAGGCAAGCCGTGCCATCAGAGAGGTAATCGGCAATAAAATTGTACTCCACGGAACCTCCTCCGTACCGAACGATCAGGTAAAGAAGCTTTTTGACGACGGGGTATGTAAGGTAAACATCTGGACTGCGCTCGAACGCGATTCCAGTCCCGTATTGTTTGAAGATATGCTGAAAAACGCCTGCAAGGTTGCCGGAAATAAAAAAATTAAGGAACTGATCTCTTGTGGCTTACTTCCTTCCTCGGCCGACAGCGGAGAATCTGCTGCTATTTCCCACTTTACAACGCTGTACCGTCAGAATGTTGTCTTTGAATATATGAAAAAGGCGGTCCGCGAATATCTTGATATGTGGTATACTTGAAGTGAACAGAAAAGTCACCCAAGCATTTTTTGAATGCTTTCCTCTGTTTTTCCCGAACGGTTTGACAGCAGCGATTTTATTTCGCCGCAGGAAAAATGCCGCGTTTCAAAGGTCGGATAAAATCCGCTGAAACAAAATCTCTTATTTATCTCTGTACGGACTGTCGTTTTCTGCGGCAGTCCGTTTTGTACAACGCCTTGAAGCACGGAAATAATCCTCCGAAAAGCCGAAAAAAACATTCTTTGGGGAATCGCTGATTATCGCGAGCAGCACCGCATAATTCGCGGCTTGCGCCTTGACGGTATTGCCTTAAGCAGATGCGGGAGAAACCCTGCAAAATGCTTTGTTCTCAGTCCGGCAGTTACCGCAAAGCGATAACTGCCGGAAAACGCAAGGGTTTGATCCAAGAGAAATGGAAATTGCGTTTTTTTCTTTGCCTGTCCGGAGACAGCCGTTCGAATCAATCGAATTTTGATTGGTTCG
>USPP01000332.1 GCA_900556615.1 uncultured Eubacteriales bacterium | reverse complement strand
TCTGCGGAATTTTTGTTTAGACTGACGAAAAAATCTCTTTGCCGTCTATGTACACTGAATTATTAGAGGTCCCCTGAATCGTTGACTTTTACAATCGACTAATTAAGAAGTATTTGGAAAGGGCGCTTTCGCAAAGCGGAAGCTGTGGTTGTAATGATTATGATATATGAATTTTTAGCGGACGGGTTTGAAGAAGTAGAGGCGCTCACGCCTCTGGATATGTTGAGGCGCGCGGGCGCGGATATAAAAACCGTCAGTATAACCGATTCAAAGGAGGTTACAGGAGCTCACGGAGTTGCGGTAAAAGCAGATATGCTTATTTCTGAGGCGACAGAGCTTCCTGAGCTTGTCGTTCTTCCGGGAGGAATGCCGGGGGCGAAGAATCTGAGAAACTCGGACGCGGTATGCCGTATCGTTACAGAGACTTGGAAGAAGGGTGGCTTTATTGCCGCTATATGCGCAGCCCCTTTTATTTTGGGAGAACTGGGGCTTCTTAACGGTAAGAGAGCAACCTGTTATCCCGGCTTTGAAAAGTCGTTGACAGGAGCGGAAGTTTCCTCGGAAAAGGTTGTAAGAGACGGAAAAATTATTACTGCTGCGGGAATGGGAGTGGCGCTTGCATTCGGAGCGGAGCTTGTTTCGATATTTTATGGCGCTGAAACGGCGAATAAAATAATGAAGTCGGTTATTGCAGTATGAGGTTGTATATGACAAATTGTCTGCAAATATGCTGAAAGGAGCGGCTGTATGACGGGATTAAAATTTGAAAAAAACAGAATCAGAGAAGAAATGCTGAAAAAACGGCTTGATATTCCGGCGGAAATAAAAGCCGCCGGCGATGCAGCTATGGCGGCAAGGCTTGTCTCTCTTGTCTCATTTCGCTTTGCGGAGGTTATTCTGTTTTATTCTCCGATAAAAGGAGAGCCCGATATTATGTCTGCTGCTGAGATTGCCTTGAATGCGGGGAAAAAGATTGCTTTTCCCACATGCAATCCCGCAACCTCTGTAATGAAATATAAAATAATCGGATCCCTTTTTGAACTGAGGGAAGGAACCTATGGCATTCCGGAGCCTCCCGAGACGGCAGAAAGCTATCTTCCTTCTCCCTTTAAGCATGATATTTGTATTGTTCCGGCGGTTTGCTTTGACAGAAGCGGTTATCGGATCGGTTACGGTAAAGGCTATTACGACCGTTTTCTTTCTGAGTTCGGAGGAACTGCTGTCGGTTTTACGATGGAATGCTTGCTTTGTGAGAAGCTTCCAAGAGGAAAATATGACAAGGCGGTGAATCTGATTATTACCGAGAAGGGTGTGATTACTCCCTGATGAAGGTTAAAGCGTCGCTTTCTTCTCCGTTTTTTGTTCTGATTATATATATTCTTGCTCTTGCGTCGGGATTTTTGCAGAGCAAGCTTCTGGAATCCGAGAATAATATATATCTTTCAGTCATTATTCTTCAAATACTCATTTTTATCATTCCCGCAATTGTTTTCTGCCGGTTAAAGGGCGTGGGATATTCTATGAAGCTGAATATAAAGCTTTTTTCTCCGGGAAAGCTGGGCTGCGTCATCATGTCGGCGCTGGTGCTTATATGCGGCTCGGTATTGATTCGTTTTGCACAAATATATGTAGGCGGTCTTGATGCTTTCAGCTTTTCAATGTTTGATTCCTATCTTGCCTCTGCTTCCTCTGGAAATTTTCTCTTTACGGCGATGGCTTTTGTTGTTATGCCGGCGATAACGGAGGAATTTGTATTCCGCGGTGTCCTTTTAACGGAATATAATGAGGACGGCTTCGGTGCGATTACCGCTTCGATGATTTCGGCGCTTTTATCGTCGATGATCTTTTTCAGCCTGGAAAAGCTTCCGATCTATTTTTTTGCCGGGCTGATATATTGTATGATAACCTATGCCACCGGTTCCTCTCTTACTGCCTTTTTGACTCATATGATTTTTAATTTCTATGGGATTTTTGCGGAAAAATATGTTCTTAAGGCGATAGTCAATCCGTCAAATAAAATAATCAGTATTTTTACTTTTTCTCTGTTGTTTCTTATTCTTTCTTTTATCATGTTCAGTGAGTTTGAACATATACTGAGAAAAATGGGAATGAATGGTGTCCCTACACCGTCTTACCGGTTAAAGAAAACGGATGACGGCAAAACGCCCGATATAGCGGCGACTGAAGCCGCCGAGGAGAAAGAAACGGGCAGGGCGGGTATCAGCGATAGGACACGAATGAATATTGAAGCATTTTTTTCACCGACTTTTTTGTTATGCATCTTGTTTTTTGCGGTTGCAATATTCGGATTTGCATAAATAAGCAAAAATAATACGGCTAATCTCCGTCGCCGCATGCATATGGCGGGAAAGGTGTGATTTTTGATGAACAATAACAATAAGGGCTATTCGGAACGGGAGCGCAGAGCTTCCGGAACCGCTGCAGGTCATAGTTCCGGTGCTAACCGGCAGGGCGAAGCTAATAC
>USPP01000331.1 GCA_900556615.1 uncultured Eubacteriales bacterium | reverse complement strand
CCTACATCGATATATTCAATCGAGGCACTTGCGGCACAACCGACCTTAACCTGCTCAATTTCCGAACCGAAAACCGGAATTTTCTTTTCATTCGTTATCGGGAGTATATTGCTTTCAAGCTTTCCGACAACGGTATTGTCAAGAAGATTGACAAAGCAATCCACTCCGCGGTTGATCAACTCGTTGACCTTTGTATCAATGGTGGAGATATCCGAAACGGCGCTGTCGTAAATTTCCATTCGCTTTGAGATTGGCGACCTGTATCGGAGAGCTTGATTCCTCTGTTGAGAAAAGAACGCCTATTTTAAGATCGCGTTTTCCCATAAAAGCGGTGACAACTTCAAGCTGTTTTTCAAAATTAGGGATATCGGAAGAACCGGTAATGTTTTCATAATTTTCCATAACAGAACTGTCGGTTATGGCGCAGTAAACAACGGGAATCTCTCCATCTGAGGCAGTAGCCGCCGCGACTGCCGAAGGAGTGGCAATCGCTATTATAACCGCTGCTTTTCCGTTTACAAAGGAGGTAGCCTGCGACTGAGAAAGGGTTGCGTCAAAATTGCTTATAACATGTTCGACATTATAATCGTCAAGATTGATTCCGTTTTCCTTCAGACCGGCTATCACGCCGTCATAGCAATTGTTGAGAGAACCGTGAGAACCGAATTGGATAATGGCTATTGTCTTTTTAGAGCTTCCGCAGGAAGAAAAGGCAAGGAGTGATGCCGCAATGACAACCAATGAGAGAATTACTGATATAAACTTTTTCATAATATAAAATCCTTTCGAATCAAGTTATTTTTATTGATGATCTTTTTATTGAAAAAACAATCTTGTTCGCCATCGTTTCGTAAATAATTCGCTCATTTCTAATCCCCTCTTTATATTCAGATGCTTTTTAAAATAATGCTGCAAAGTCATACCTCAAACAAAAAATCCCGGCAGTCCTTCAGTTTCTGAAAGACTACCGGGACGAATGAACAAAATACATTCGCGGTGCCACCCGATTTAACGCACAAAGCGTTCTCTTTACGCATATGGCAACAGCAAAAGCCATCGCGGTATGCTACGCATTTATCACAGGCGCGTTTTCCCGTCGGTTGCTACTCGCGCTTCCGCGCTTTCGTCCGCCCTCAAAAGACCATTCTCCGAAAGCTCCTCTGCCGCGCTCACACCTACCGCGGCTCTCTGTGAGATTTACTTGCCGGTTACTATTCTTTCTCATCGGTTTATTTTATCGAAAGATATTATACCACTGTCTTCGGAGTTTGTCAATACCTGTTTTTTAAAATCCATTTTAAATTAAAGTGTAGATGAATCAAACTTCGTTGATTTCATCAAAGAGCGTTCATACCATGAAATATTTATAAATCTATTCTATAATAAATTTTTTATGAAACTTTTTGAGAGATTTTTCATCTAAAATAAATACAGTTCTGGTTGAAATAACGGCATACCGATGATATACTATATATGTGAAAAGAGTTCGCAAAACTTAAATTTGACGAGGTGCAAATTATGAAGCATAAGGGCACAATAAATATAGATACAGAACGGTTATTACTTCGAAAATTTAATATGAATGATGCAGAAACAATGTTCAAAAACTGGGAAAGCGATTCCAAAGTCACCGAGTTTTTGCGTTGGCCAACAGCAATAAATATTAGTGAAGCAGAACAAGTTCTTAACGAATGGGTCCAAGGATATGCAAATCTTGACTTTTATCAGTGGGCAATCGTCTTAAAAGAAATCGAGGAACCAATCGGTTCTATCAGCGTTGTTGGAATGAATGAAAAACTTGGAATCATTCATATCGGATATTGTATAGGAAGCAAATGGTGGCATCAAGGCTATACATCGGAAGCGGTCAAGGCAATTATTCCATTTTTCTTTGAAGAGGTGGGCGCAAACAGAATAGAATCGCAACACGACCCAAACAATCCAAACTCAGGAAAGGTAATGCAAAAATGCGGATTAAAGTATGAAGGAATTCTTCGCCAAGCAGATTGGAACAATAAAGGTATCGTAGATGCCTGTATGTATAGTATATTAAAATCTGAATGGAATGCGAAAAGGTAAATTTCAATATGTCGATCTGAAAAGCAGCAAAGCGGAGGTTTATTCCTCCGCTTTTATCATATTCTGTTCACAAATCATCTGCGACTCAATATAAACAATCGTGAAACATTTCCTTGTGCATTTCGGCGGATAGATTGGGGATATATCTAAAACAGCACAATAAATTAAAAAGGATTTTTAAAATATTAATTCTAAAAAAAGAAAAAGAGAAAATGATGAAAAAGAGTCGAAAGGGCGGAGGAAAAAAGGAAAAATAATAAGAAATATCGCAAAAACGGAAATAGGTTTCCTATACAAATAAAACAAATTTTGGTACAATAATATAGAGTGATTTGCGGTAAATTGCAGGAGGAACGCGAAAAGCAGAGGACAGAAGCATCTGAAATCCAGGCAGGATTCACCGGAAATGGGA
>USPP01000330.1 GCA_900556615.1 uncultured Eubacteriales bacterium | reverse complement strand
GATGAATCTGTCATTTTTTCTGCATATTCTAAATACTCGTCCCATGTTACCGGAGGCATCTCAGGATCTAATCCAGCAGCTACAAATAAATCTTTATTATAGAATAGACACATTTGAGCAATCTGAAATGGCATGCCATACAATTCTCCCTCTTCACTATAACAACGACTTAAATATGCCTCTAAAAAATCCTCTTTCTTCAATTCAATTCCTCCTTAATCATTTAAAAACAATGAGTAATAATTTAAAAAATATATAAAACGCCAACGGCGATTTATGCGGTAAGTATCGATATTCCCGCACGCTGTGCACGTTCGGTAATATCGTAGGGAAGCTCCTCATCGGATATAATGCAATCGATATCATCGATAGAACAAAAAGTATAGGGCAGGCTTTTATTCAGCTTGGAGCTGTCCATAAGAAGCACTACCTTCCGTGCCTTTTGGACAACCAGCTTTTTTAACTCGCATTCAATATAATTTCCGCAGGTAAGACCATCCTTAGCTGAAACTCCAGAGGGAACAATAAAAGCAAGATCAATATTTATACTTTCGATAAAGCTTATCGACTGATTCCCGGAAACCGTAATATTATCACGGTTAATCATACCTCCGACAATATTCACAATTGGAAGATCCTTCTTCATAAGCTCGATTGCAACATTAAGACCGGTTGTTGTCACAGTAATACGATCATCGGGAAGCATCTCGGCAAGTCTCAGCACCGTTGTGCCGGAATCAAGAAATATCGATCTTCCCGTTTCAAGCAGAGACAGCGCGCGGCGAGCAACCTTTTCCTTCGCCCCAGCATTCTCATGAAGCCTGAGGTTGAAAGCATCCTCCATGGAAGTAGTAATGAATTTCATGGAGCGAGCGCCTCCGCGAACCTTTATCGCTTCGCCCTGTTTTTCAAAATACTCGATATCACGACGCAGTGTCATGCTTGATACATCCGGGAACATTGCTTCAAGATCATGCAGGGAAATAAACGGCTTGGTCTGCAAAAGCTCTCGTATTTCATTTCTTCTCGGGGAACTCATTTTCCGTCCGTCCTTTACACTATTTTTTGTGATTCATATAATTAGTTATGCAATATCCGAGTGATGTTTATTTTAACAAAATCAATGTCATTATATCACACAATATAACATTTGTCAATTCAAAATACAAAAAGTAAATGTAAATTTTAAAACAACCCTGCCGGAGTATAATTGGGCTATTGCACTAACGTGCAAAGCTCCGCGAAGGCGGGCTTTGCGGACAAAATTCATAATCCTGACTTTGAAAAAGCACAAAAATCAAATAGGGACGGTCAAAAACGTCCAATTTACCATTTTTCGTTGTCCTGCCGAAAAAATGAGGGTACTGTTGCTAAACCTAACAGTTCCCGTCAGATTTTTTGTCAGACAATATCAATTGAGGAGACAAGAGCAGCTCCTCCGTCGACAATGTTTGTGAAGTATGACGGAAAACAGGCAAGTATATGTGTCATTATGACGATAACCGTGAACCAATCGACGTTGCTTTCAATAATATCATAAAGGAAAATCGGTCGTTTTTTTATGATCTGTATTATATGTCTGCTGAATAACCGCAAATGCGTTCGCATAACGCAAAAGCAGACTTTTTGGAGTTCAGCTTCTATTGAATACCGTCTGTAGAGCAAGGATTATATGCACAAGTATAAAAAACCTTGCACATGAACAACCTAAAAACATAGAAATTTGGATTATTGCCCCGTTTTTCGGTTGTTCAGCAGACATTATTATGACACAAATGGAAATAAAAATAAAAAATAACGGAAATACTCAATATAAGGGACTTCTAATAATTCAGCGTGCATAGACGGCAAAGTGATTTTTTCGTCAGTCTAAACAAAAATTCCGCAGACAGAGTAACCATCTGTCAAGAATTTTTGCGACTAATGACGGAAAACAGATCGAGCCGGATTGGGGCAGTGAATTTTTAGAGGCGCCCCATAATATAAATGAACGGAGAAACGTCATGAAAAGCCTAAGAACAAATATATGCGGTATAGAATTTAACGACGATACACTAAACGGCATTACGGATAAAATATTTACGGAAATCGACAAGGGCGTCTGTACGGTTTTTACCCCGAACTCAGAAATAGCTGAAAACGCAAGAGAAAATCCCGGATTTCTTGCAATTCTTAATTCCTCCGACATTTCGACAGCCGACGGAGACGGCGTCATTCTGGCATCAAAGCTCGCAGGAAAACCGATTGCCGGAGGAAAGGTAGCAGGAGTAGATCTTGGGTTGAAAATTGCAGAGGAATGCGCTGCTGGCCCTTGTCGGCGGCGTCCTGAGCGCCGGTGACCTCAAAGGTATGTACCACCTGAGGATTGGGGGACTCGGGGCCAACGGGGAAAGCGCCCTTCAGCTTGGCGATACCTTCCTTGGTGACGCCGGCCTTGGGATACTCGTCCTTCTTGAACTCCACGATCTCCTTCTTGACCTTGATGGGCACGGCCACGATCTCATCATCGAAC
>USPP01000329.1 GCA_900556615.1 uncultured Eubacteriales bacterium | reverse complement strand
TTCGGATTTTTTTTTTACTTTAATTTCCCCTGCAATAATTGAATTTGCCGCCGAGAGTGACCAATTGGCCACTCTCGGCGGTATCTTTAATTACTCTTATAGATAATTTCTTATAGATAATTTGATTGCAAGACAAATTGGATGCGGTTATATTTCCTATACATTCTATTGTTTTGGCTTCAATGGTATATTCTAAATACTTATTTTCTTAACTCCCTATACATATGATCATCTTTATAACTTGCTTTTGTGCAAACGATTGCACAATTTATTTTCAAAATCACTCAAATTTCTTTGAATTTTAAAAAAATCATTTATATATATGCCAATTTTCCCTTTTAAAAACAAATTCTTTAAATTAACTTTGATGTAAAATAACTAAAATTTTTTTAAATAAATATTGACATAAGCACAAATATGTGATATTATAAAGTTAGAATTTGAGCAAACGTTTGCGCAAATTTTGCACAAATATTCACTTGAATAAACAATAATTATTATCAAAACAAATTAAAAATCGCTGCTGTTTTTATATTCAGATATAACAGACGGCATAAAGGACGGATATATATGTCGGAAAAAAATCAAAAAAGTACAATCGTAACAATTGCAAAAGAAATCGGAGTTTCGCCCTCAACCGTAAGCCGGGCTTTTGATCCATCCTCAAGAATCAGCGATTCTATGCGAAAAAGAATCCTGCAATGCGCACAAGCACAAAACTATATTCCCAACCGCGTTGCATCCCGTCTTCCGATGAAAAGTATCAGCATCGGTCTGCTGATGAATAATTTCTATGAACCGGCAACAAATGAATTTCTGCGCGGGATTAACGATGCATACAAAGAACTTCGGGACCTGAAAATCCATTTTGAAAGCCGAATCCTCGATTACAACACCAAAACGATAGAAGATTTAAATGGCGCACTGAGACACTTCCGTGGATTTGACGGTCTTGTGGTGAGCGGTTTTATAGATCCGCCGGAAATCGAAGCTCTGAACCGTTATTTCAGAGAGAACCGAAATCTTGTACTTCTCCAAACCGATATACCGGGAGTAGCAAGGCTCTCTGTTTCCTATCATGACCCGAAAATAGCAAGCTTCCTCGCCGCAGAGTTTATCGGAGATTGTCTCCGCAGAGGGAAATCTAAAGACGTCGTTCTTTTCACCGGAGAACGAAATTGGGAAATTCACGGGATAGCTGCAAATGCTTTTCATAATGCGGCAAGAGACTTCGGTCTGAATATTATCGGTTCGTATGATATGAAGGATTCGCCGGATGTTCTGTCATGGCAGCTTTACGATCTATATGTAAAGCAAGCAAAAAGACCGGATGCTATATATATTACCAGCGGAAAATCGCTTGAGCTTTGTAAATATATCAAAGAAAATAATCTTTTCGGCGACACCGTTCTTGTAACTTTTGATGTCACTAAGGAAATTGCTGAATACATGCGTCAGGGCGTTGTTTGGGCAACTGTATATCAGAATTTTTATAATCAGGCAAAAAACGCATTTACAAGTCTGGTTCATCATGTTCTCGGAGAGAACAGTATGGATGAAACACTGCTTCAGCTTCCTGAAATGGTATTTCGCAGCAACCTTGATTTCTATCTCTGATAACCCGGAAAAAGCCTAAAGCATAAACGGAAAATTTTGAGGTCAAGACAGCAAAACCGTATTTTTATATCCAAAACACCTAAATGCCTGAAGGGCAAATTAAAACGGTGCTGTTGTCTGACGTCGCATAAAAGGAGAAATGATTCTATCGGCTGTAAGGAAAGGAGGAAAACAGCCCTGGATATTTCCGTTAACTGCCGTCAGCTTCACCGGTAAGCATACCCGTTTACATAACACTGACAAAAAGGCAAACGATCAGTCAGCCGTCAAAGACGGGCTGTGCATTTTTAAGAAAGGATTGATCATAGCATGAAAAAGGCACTTCTTTGGTTCAGCCTTTTGGCAACCGCCTTGGTATTAAATGCCTGTTCCGAGAACGCTCTTCCTTCCGAAGACTCCTCCGGCTCTTATGATTCTTATAATACATATGATACTCAGGAGCCGGTAAAAGTCGTTACGTCGGAAAACGTTTACGATCTCGGTGCGACGGGAGACGGAAAAACAGATGACAGCGCCGCTTTTTCTTCCGAAGGAGAGGAATGGCTGCTCGTCCCTAAAGGCCGTTACAAAATCGCCAAAAACATCGACGTCACTCGTTCTCTTGTTTTTGAAGCAGGCGCTGTACTTGAAGTTGAGGCAGGAATTTCGATAACCTTCAAGGGATATATAGACGCTCCTGACTCTTATCACATAATTAAGAACGGAAGGATTGTTATGGAGAAAAACAACATTTGCTATCCCGAATGGTTCGGTGCGGTAGCCGACGGAAAAACCGATTGTACCGCCGCCATACAACAGGCGATTAACTGCTTCCCGAACGGATACGGAAAAATCGTTTTCACCGGTGAGAAATATCTTGTCACCGACACCATCAAAATCAGAAACGGACAGGATCATCTGAGCCTTGAGGGAATTGTACGCCACAC
>USPP01000328.1 GCA_900556615.1 uncultured Eubacteriales bacterium | reverse complement strand
CGGAAAAGAGCAGAGACCAGCCGACGAGTATAACAGCCGTCAGTGCTGCCGGAAAGGCTCTGAAAAGCACGTTTCTCAGAAATTTTCCTTTGACCATATCGGTGTTGGGTTCAAGGGCAAGGAAAAACGAGGGAACACCGATCATAAGCGCGGAAACGAGGGAAAGCTGAGCCGGATTAAACGGATACAGAGATACGGTCAGTAAGGTAATCAGCGTAAGAATAAACGAAAAAATGTTTTTGACAAGGAAGAGAGAGGCAGACCGTTCTATATTGTTTATTACGCGTCTGCCCTCAGCGACGACTGACGGCATACAGGCAAAATTGGAATCAAGAAGAACGAGATCGGAAACATTTGCCGCGGCATCGCTTCCCGACGCCATTGCAATACTGCAATCGGCATCCTTGAGGGCAAGGACATCGTTTACACCGTCTCCGGTCATAGCAACGGTATGTCCCGCTTTTTTCAAAGCTCTGATAAAAAGACGTTTTTGATCGGGGGTTACCCGTCCGAAGACATTATATTCCATGATGCCCTTGGTTATTTTTTCTTTTGTATTGAGGAGAGAAGCGTCGATATACTTTCCCGCGCCGGGGATTCCCGCGGTTTCAGCCGCCTTGGATACGGTGACGGGGTTGTCTCCGGAGATCACCTTTATTGTAACGCCCTGACGGGTGAAATATTCAAAGGTTTCCTTTGCCTCCGGTCTTACACGGTTCTCAAGCGTGATAAGCGCCTCCGGGATCACGAGACCGCCAAGTGAACCGCCGTTGAAAATATCGTCGGAAGCTTCCTTTTCATACTGATATTCGGCAAACAGCAGAACTCTTTCACCTGTCGAGGAATGGGATTCGATTACTTCGCGGAACTGTTCATAGCCGTCGCGGAGTATAAATTCCGGGGCACCGAGGATATATGCGGTATCTCTGAAGGCGGCTGCACTGTATTTTGTTTCGGAAGAAAAGCTTTTTATCAGCGACGCGCGTCGATATTCCCGTTTATCATCAAAATGGTCTTTCAGAGATTTCATTGTGGCGTTGTCCGCCGTCATATTCAGGACAAAATCTCGAATCAGCCTTTCAAAGGCATAATAATCATCCTTATCTTCGGAATCAAGAGGGATAATATCCTTGACGCGCATATCCGGTTCGGTTACCGTGCCGGTTTTATCAACACAAATCACATCGACTCTGGCAAGTGTTTCAATACATTTCATGTCATGAACAAGCGTCTTTTTCTTAGCCAGCCGCATAACGCTTACGGCAAGCGCCACGCTTGTCAGAAGATAGAGTCCCTCCGGGATCATTCCGATAACCGAAGCGGCTGTATTTTCTATACTGACTTTACTGGAAAGACCAAGAATTTCATGCTGATTGATATACATAAAAATGGAAAAAGGAATAATGATAATGCCGATGACCTTGATGAGGAGGGTCAGGGATTTCATCATACCCGGCTGTTGTTTTTTCTTGATTTTTTTTGCATCGAGGGTAAGCTTTGAAGCAAAGGACTCATGTCCGATCTTATCGAGCTTAGCGCGGCAGCGTCCCGAAATAACAAAGCTTCCCGACAGAAGAAGCGTGCCTGCTTCTTTTTTTATTTCGTCCGCTTCTCCCGTAACAAGAGATTCGTTAACGGTTATCTCGCCGTCACAGACAAAGGCGTCGGCACAAATCTGATTCCCGGCTTCAAAAATAACAATATCGTCAAGCACAAGCTCTTCGCTGTTTACACAATCTTCTCTCCCGTCCCGGATAACCTTGGTGAGAGGCGCCGAGACGAGCGAGAGCTTTTCAAGGGTTTTTTTTGCCTTTATTTCTTGAACAATACCTATTACAGTGTTTACGAAGACTACAATAAGAAAGGTAAGATTATTGTAGGAGCGTTCTATGAGAAGAATAATGGCGAGAATGAAGAAAATCAAATTAAAATAAGTAAAGACATTTGACAGAATTATTTTCGATACGCTTTTTGATGTTTTGTCGACGGAGACGTTCGTGTATCCCTCGTCGGTTCGGCGTTCAACCTGAGCCGAGGAAAGTCCCATATCGGGGTCCGGTGAATATCTTTCCGCGTTAGCAGAGCTTATCGTTTTTTCTTTCTTTTTTGCTAATACTTCGAGGAGAGAAGAAAAAAGAGCGCCGAACGATTCTTTGAATTTCATTTTTTGACATTATCCTTTCCGGGAAAAAATGGTACATGCGCTTGATTATCGAAAAAAGCTTATTCAAAACTATACGGTCTAATTATATCACATCCGGTCATAAAATGTAAAGCGAATTTGTAAAATTATTAAGACAACACCGCACAATTACCGACTAACGCCTTTATTGCGCATATGCTTGCGTCTTTTCCGTCAACCTTCACAAATTTAGTCGGCAGAGGAGTCACTCTTGCCTCCTCAATTTGCATTGTCAGACGAAAAATCCGGCGATGCAACTGCACAACAAATCATTGTACGGTATTGCCTTAAAATATTAATTCTAAAATAAAAAAGGAAAAGAGAAAATGATGAAAAAGAGTCGAAAGGGCGGAGGAAAAAAGGAAAAATAA
>USPP01000327.1 GCA_900556615.1 uncultured Eubacteriales bacterium | reverse complement strand
AGCGCCCCGCGTTTCTCCTTCTGTGGGACGTAGAACTTCATTTCTTCGCTTTTTTCGCGTTTTTTATATAAATATCTATTGCCAAAAACAAAATTTCGTTATATAATTAAGTAAGAAAGAATTTTGAAAGGCATGGAACAATAATGAAGCTTGGCATAGTCGGACTTCCTAATGTCGGAAAAAGCACACTTTTTAATGCAATCACAAACGCCGGAGCGGAAGCCGCCAATTATCCTTTTTGCACTATAGAACCTAATATCGGGGTGGTAGCAGTCCCGGATAAAAGACTTGATGTGCTTGCAAAAATGTACAATCCCGAAAAGTATACCCCCGCCGTCATTGAATTCGTTGACATCGCAGGACTTGTCAAGGGAGCGTCTCAGGGAGAGGGGCTGGGCAATAAATTTCTTTCCCATATCCGCGAGGTGGACGCCATCGTCCACGTAGTAAGATGTTTTGAAAACAGCAATATCATTCATGTAAACGGGAATGTCGATCCGATGCGTGACGTGGATATCATCAATATGGAGCTGGTTATCTCCGACCTTGAAATCGTAGACAAGCGAATCGACCGCGTATCAAAGCTGCTCAAGGGCGACAAAACTCTTGCCGCAGAGCTTGAAATTCTCGAAAAGCTGAGAACAGAGCTTGACGCCGGAAAAAGTGCAAGAGCCATTGACTTTACCGACGACGAAAAAACCATCGTAAATGAAATCCCTCTGCTTAGCAACAAACCGATCCTATACGTTGCCAATATCGGAGAAGACGAGATAGGCGGCGCATATGAAAACAATAAGGGATATCAGGCGCTCAAAGCCTATGCAGAAGCGGAAGGCTCCGGCATTATACCGATCTGCGCCGGCATTGAGGCTGAAATTGCGGAGCTTGAGGGGGAGGACAGAGAGTTATTCCTTTCCGAAATGGGACTTTCCGAAAGCGGTCTTGACAGACTCATCAAGGCAGGCTATTCTCTGCTCGGTCTTATCAGTTATCTTACCGCAGGGCCTAAGGAGGTACGGGCATGGACCATCAAAAACGGAACTAAGGCTCCTCAGGCAGCGGGAAAAATTCATTCCGACTTTGAGCGCGGTTTCATTCGTGCGGAGGTAATTTCCTATGACGATCTTATCGCCTGCGGCTCTATGACTTCCGCAAAGGAAAAAGGGCTTGTCCGCAGCGAGGGAAAAGAATATGTGATGAGGGACGGAGACATCGTCCTCTTCAGATTCAATGTGTAAATATAATTTCGGAGGATATAACAGCATGAACAACGACAACAACCAAAACTATCAGGAATTTCAGGGAAATTCAGCGCCGGAACAAAATCAAACAGCGGGGCAATCCGCCGAACAAACGCACCTGAATGAAGCCTCTGCCCAGAATCAGCAATATAATGATAGGACTGATGCGGCCTCCGGTCAGCAGGGAGCTTACAGCGAAAACCAGCAGTATTCTTATTCAAATCAGGGACAGAATTCTTATTCACAGAATCAGCAGAATCCCTACGGTCAAGGCTTCTACGGACAAGGACAGCAAAATCAGTACGGTCAAAATCCGCAGTATGCCCCTCATATTCAACAGAATTATTATCAGCAGAATGTATATATCGATGAAAGCGGATTTTTCTCGGAAAATAAGATGTCAAGAATCAACGGTCAGTCGGCATATGTCAAAATCGGTGATTGGATGAAGTTTGACTGTCTGAGTTTTCTCAGTTTTATCCCGATTTTAGGTTGGATCGTATATTTGATATTCTATTTTATCATAGCTTTCAGTTCCAAAACCTCAAAATCCCTTAAAACAAGACTCCAGGCAAATCTTATCTGGTCTGCTATTTCAATAGGTCTTTTCCTTGTCATTCTGATAATTGGCGCTATAATCGGAATTTCAATAGGAAGTGCCATACAAGAATTTTATTGATTTTTTCCTTATCGGATATCCGACAAAGAGAATGCAAAAAGAGACTGACGTAAAATGGGTGATGTTCTTAGCGGAGAATTAAAAATCCCACTAAGTGCGAGCATCGCATTTGAATAGTCAAATACTTTATGTGCTAAGCCCAAGCCCTTATTACAAGCAGAAAGAGAGAACAAAGCAGCAAATCTGCCAAGTTCTCTCTTTTTCTCTGTTTGTGAAGTTTTTGCTATCGCAAAAGTGAAGTTGCAGCGCAATGAAGTTCGTGCTATCGCACGAGTGCGCCCATCACTTCGCCGCAAGGCGAAACTTCACTCACAAAGTGAACTTCACTATCGAAGATAACTTCACTTGCCCAAAGGGCAAACTTAGTTTTAGCGTGTTCTCCGTTAAGGATAACACGCTAAAAGCGTCAGCTTCTTTTTTGTGCGCTAAAGGAATGGTAAGCGCTGCTCCGAACTGAGAGAATCGGTGAATAAACCATCAACGAATCTTTCCGAGATGGTTTATTGCTCGGCATCGTTAAAAAACCTTGAAATAGGAAGGCAATACGCCATGTTCTGACGGTACAGACGCACAGTCGTATTTTTCGTCAAACGATATCAATTGAGGAAGCAAGAGCGACTCCGCCGCCGACAAAATTGGTAAAGTA
>USPP01000326.1 GCA_900556615.1 uncultured Eubacteriales bacterium | reverse complement strand
CTCGCTTTCTTTTTTCATGAAAACAAATTTTTTGCAAAAATATTTTCTTGATCTTCATATATAATATATCTTTGCAGAAGAAAAAATTATGTCAAACATTCAAAACTGAGAAAAATGAGTGCTGTAAAAAAATTCGGATTCTTATTCCTGCTGACTGCCACAATGCTGGCTATACCCGGTTGCAACAAAGAAGAAAACATCGTAGGTACTTGGTCTGGTTACGATACTATTGAAGAGATTTCATATACCTATACATTCAACGCTGACGGATCATACACGCTAACCGGAACAGAAAAAGGATATAATGGAAATGATGGATCAGTAGAATTTGCAAGATTCTCTGAATTCGGGAATTACACATTCAGCAAAGAATCATCTTATCTGACAATGACAGGTGAAAAGGGGGTAGAAGTTTATAAAGCCGTCATTTCCGATAAAACATTAATTCTTTGTGAAATAAGCGGAGCCACATATGTAACTCTCACAAAACAATAAGCAATATATCAACCACTGTTATCGATGTGCACGAAAGCATAAGTTAAGCTGATATACTTTTTATCCCGAAAATTCCTGTGAGGAGAGAAAATTCGATTTTCTCTCCTCGCTTTCTTTTTTATAGGAACAAATTTTTTATAAAAAAGATTGTTTTGTTTCTATATATTTATATCTTTGCAAAAGAACGAAAATTCATCTAATACTTTTAAATCATGAAACGACACAGACTTATCCCAATTTTAGTATTTCTGCCCCTTCTTCTTCTCGCAACCATAGGGTGTCAAAAAGAGGAAAAACAATTAATCGGCACATGGTATTGCACGCAAAACAATGGTTCTTATACCATAACAAACTTATTATCATTGAATAACAACGACACATTTACTTGGATAACCTCTTACTCGACTCCAAATACAAGCAAAGATGAAACCATAACAGGAACCTATCTTTTCGACAGCAATAACTCAAAAATATATTTTACCTCTGTTACAGATAACTCCACTTTTTCATATATAATTTCTATCATCGATGAAAAATTGATCTTATCTGAATATCAGAACGAAAGTGAAGACAGTGTTCTGATATTCAAAAAGAATTAAATTCAAAATGCAACTCACGCTATTTCCAAGCGATAGCCTCTCAAGCTATCGCTTTTTTATCAATACTGGTAAGAATTTCAAACGACGTCTATATACACAACAGAAGTTTTTCTTATCACCTCTTGTCGATACAATACCGCTCCGAACATCGGAGAATCTCTACCGATATGAATTTTCAACCCTCCTGCCGAATTTCCATTTTACGCTAAAAAAATTTTTCATAAAAAGATTTCTTTATTGTCGAAAATAATATATCTTTGCAACAAAATCACAAATTTAAAAATTCGTAAAAATGAGAACATTTAAATTCTTTCAACTTTTGGTTATCGCACTCGTATCGACCATGATTGTAAGCAGTTGCGACAAGGAAGATGAAAATCCGCTTGTCGGAACTTGGACGGCTTCTTATTCCGATGAATACGGAACGGAAAACTACCTCTTCACATTCAATTCCGACAAGACGTTTAGCGGACAAGTAAGCTATTCCGAAACTGAAATATACCATATGTCAGGCACTTACGTACTCGATGAAGCCACATCAAAACTATATATGACCACCAACCCTACTGATGACATTGAAGGGGGTACCACGACTTACAATATATCCATTTCCAAAAAAGAGATAACGCTTACCGATCCGGAAGACAGTGAATTCACATTGGTATTCCATAAAAAATAACATCTGTATCCACAGATTATAACCGTTTTAGCATATATACATCACAGCCCCGCTGAAATCAGCGGGGCTGTGATTTTTGTTCCTCACAAAAATACTTTCCAAAGGACAGGCTGAAAAATCAGAATGAGTATAGAGCGTATCCGAATTTTTCCGTACATTTGTAAAAATGGATGCTTCATAACTCCGCACATCTATCATTACCTATGAAACAAACGATTTACGTTTTTTTACTGCTTATCCTACTCACCGCTTGCGGAGGAGACAAGGAAAACGAGGGTTTCACGCTTACCGTAGAACTCGACGTACCCGACCAAACGTATCTCTACTTCCGGCAGGAAGAGCATAAAAAGGGAATCACCGTCGATTCGGTACTGACCGAAAAAGGCAAAGCTGTGTATAAAGGTGTTTGCGGGGAGTTATCGCGCATCGAGATTTGTACCGAAACCGGACAACGGATACTATCGCTCTATGTGAAAAACGGCGATAAGATAAAATTGAAAGGCAGTGTAGAAACTCCTTATGAAATCACTTTTTCCGGCTCGACCGAACAAGAGCAAATCGGGAAATTCCGTAACGACAACCATACCCTGCTCCAACGGTTGACCGACAGCGACCGAGCTTTTTACTCACACATCGGGGATACTTCCTATCAAAAAGAAACAGCTGCTTACAAAGATTCGTTGCATGCACAAGTCATAGACTTTGCTTTATCCAATCCCGCTTCCTACGCATCAACAATCCTCATCTACGATTACCTGCTCTCACCCGAAACGGTAGAAACGACCGATACCTTGTTG
>USPP01000325.1 GCA_900556615.1 uncultured Eubacteriales bacterium | reverse complement strand
ACCATCACTTTGAAAAATGCGGATGGAGTGAAATAAAAATTGTATCGGTCTTTTCGTTAATCACACTGCTGATGAGTGCGCTTGCATATATCTTCGATATCATTTAAATACCTTGAAGGCGGAAAAACAATGAACAATAACAATTCCGGAAACACTTCAAAAAACGAATATAAGGTCCGGCGTTCTAATCTTACCAGGGAAGAGGCAAGAAAAAAAACGGTTCGCCGCCCCGCAAATGAACGAAAGGTTCAGACCGGAGCGCAAGCCGCGCCGCCTCACATTTCCCAAACGAGACAGCAGTCGTCTCAGCCCCCTCAGGCGAACGGAGCAGTCGCTTCTTATACAAAAGCAGACTATGCAAAAGGAATTGTTCCCGAAGCTGTCAGAACAAACAGCAGCGACACCAACGCCAGAATAGAGAAAAAACGAAAGAAATCTCGTAAAAACGATTTTATTAAGCCAACGGATATCGTCAGAATAAAAGGAAGTTATGACCGCATACTTTTGATTCTTGTGATTATTCTGACGCTGTTCGGATTGATAATGGACTTTTCGGCAAGCTATGCTTACGCTTACAGCAGCACGGGCGACAGCTTCCATTTTGTAAAGCGACAGATAATTTGGGCGGCGGCGGGTTTTGTCGCAATGTTTGTCGCAATGCATTTTGATTATCGCTGGATGCGAAAAGTGACCGTACCGGTTTTCATCGCTGTTATAATACTTCTTATAGCGGTTTTGGCAACCGGAATCGCAAGCGGAGTAGCCCAGAGATGGATATTGATCGGTCCTATCACTATACAGCCGTCTGAATTTATGAAAACAGCGCTCGTTTTACTGCTTGCGCTCTATATTGCAAGAAACCAGGATCGAATCACGAACTATCGTAATTTCTGGCAATCCTCTATATACGGAATGTTTATTCCGACCGCTATTGTAGGAGTTGTCTGCGTTCTGATCGCGCTCGAAAAGCATTTTTCCGGAACCATCATTGTATTTCTTATCGGAATGGTTGTTATTTTCGCCGGAGGCGCGAGGAAAGGCTGGTTCATCGGCGCAGGCGCCTCTGCCGCTGCGATCATCATTCCCGCCATTATGTTTGTTCCCTATGCAAAAGAACGTGTTGATATGTGGCTGCACCCTGAAAACTATTCTCCAACGGGAAAAATATGGCAAACGCTTCAAGGGCTGTACGCAATCGGATCAGGAGGACTTTTTGGAGTCGGCCTCGGAAACAGCCGTCAAAAACATCTTTATGTCTCTCAGCCGCAAAACGACTTCGTATTTTCCATTATCGCTGAAGAGCTTGGCTTTGCCGGCGCTATTCTTGTCATTATATTATTTATGCTGCTCATATGGAGAGGGTTTGTAATTGCCCTTAAAGCTCCCGATACCTTCTCCTCCCTCGTCGTTATCGGTCTTACCAGCAAGGTAGCAATCCAGGCGATTCTTAATATCGCCGTTGTCACGAATACCATTCCCAACACCGGTATCAGCCTACCATTCTTCAGCTATGGCGGCACCGCTCTCCTTATGCAGCTTGCCGAAATGGGAATCATTCTGTCTATATCGCGTTATTCTTACCAACGCAATCCGCAATTATGAAAATTCATTGAAAGGTAGCATCGGATATGAGAGTACTCATGACCGGAGGCGGTACCGGAGGGCATATCAATCCGGCTATTGCCATTGCCAAAACGATTCAGAAAAATGAACCGGATTCCAAAATCGCTTTTGTCGGAACCTCACGCGGCATGGAAAATCGACTTATTCCCAAAGAGGGGTTTCCTATATACCACATAGAAATGCGAGGACTGAGACGCGGCTTTTCTCTTTCCAATCTGAAAACCTTACAGCTTATGATAACGTCGGTAGGAAAAGCCAAAAAGCTTATCCGAGAGTTTAAACCGGATATCGCAATTGGTACCGGAGGATATGTTTGCTGGCCTCTTATAAAAGCAGCTTCCGAAATGGGTATTCCAACGGCGCTTCATGAATCAAATGCGCTTGCCGGAGTAGCGGTAAAGCTTCTCGCTCCAAAAATAGATATCCTATTCACAAATTTTGAACAAACCGCCGAACAGATAAAGCACTGTAAAAAAATCGTTCATGTCGGGAACCCATTAAAAAACGGTTTTACCGACGTCACGCATGAAGAAGCAAGAAAAACACTCGGATTTGAAGGAAAATACCGATATTCTATTCTCTCCTGCGGAGGCAGCCTCGGAGCGGAAAGAATCAATTCCGAGATATTGAAAATGATGACCGAGTACTCTTCTAAGCATCCGGAAATACATCACCTTCACCAGGCGGGCGTAGGAAATTATAAAACGGTAAAAACCGAATTCGATCGCCTCGGACTCGATCGTTTTTCTAATCTTTCTCTTGTAGATTATATCTACGATATGCCCTTACGTCTTGCCGCTGCGGATATCGTCATAAACCGTGCCGGTGCTATGACAATATCAGAGCTTGCTCTTCTGAAAAAGCCTTCTATTCTCATCCCTTCTCCTAACGTTACTGATAATCATCAGTATAAAAACGCTAAAGTTCTTGCCGACGCCGGCGCCGTCGT
>USPP01000324.1 GCA_900556615.1 uncultured Eubacteriales bacterium | reverse complement strand
TCATCCGCAAAACCCGACTTCGTGGGGCTATCGCACGTTAGTGCGACAGCCCCTTATATACCGTATTCATATGGAAGGAACGCCAAAACAGACCGTTTTGGCGTTCCTATTATTCATTCCATGCTAACCGCGAACGCATTTGCGGTTATTCATCAGACATTATAATATACCTTTCCCGAATTACACAAGTGAAAAAATTCATTGTCCGTAGTAAGCGTTTTTTCCGTGCTTTCTTAAATAGTGTTTATTCAGTAACGCTTCGGAAGGTAAGGAAACGTTCGGATTGATAAGCTCCGTTTTGAAAGCCATTTCTGCGACCGCTTCTATCACGACCGCATTATGAACGGCATTCCCCGCATCTTTCCCCCAGGAAAACACACCGTGAGATTTTACCAATGCTCCGGGAAGGGTAAGCGGAGGGGCTTCACCGATTGTTTCAACAATCACAAGCCCTGTATTTTTTTCATATTCTCCCGAAATTTCAGCGTCAGTAAGCGCCCTTGTGCAGGGAACCGCACCGTGAAAATAGTCGGCGTGCGTAGTACCGTAGAACGGGATTCCGCGTCCTGCCTGTGCCCACGCCGCAGCATTTATACTGTGTGTGTGTACTACCCCTCCTATATCCCGAAATGCCTTATAAAGTTCAAGATGTGTCGGAAGATCGGTCGAAGGCTTCAAATTTCCCTCTACGATGTTTCCGTCAATATCGACCACCACCATATCCTCCGGCTTCATTTTGGAATATTCCACACCGCTCGGTTTTATGACAATAAGTCCGCTCTCTTTATCAATAGCACTCACATTTCCCCAAGTAAAAATTACAACCTTGTGTTCAAATAATGACAAATTCGCCTCACATACCTCTTTTTTTAAAGCTTCAAGCATTTTTTTCCCCTCCGTTATTAAATTCTCGTATATCCTTCCACACGGAGGACACAGAGGCTTCAATTTTTCTGTAAATAGAATATTTCCGACGATAAATTTCCGTCATTTTCCGATTCGGAACGATCATCCTTCCATGCGCCGTACAGTGTTTTACAGCATCTTTTGCATCCTTATAAACTCCGCAGGCGATACCGGCGGACATAGCCGCCCCTTTGGCTCCCAGTTCTGTACTTTCTGTAACAAGAAGATTTGTCCCGATGATGTCGGCAAACATCTGTGTCCAGAAAGGGGAATTCACTACACCACCAGCAAGAAGAATTCGACTCGGCGCTTCGCCACAGCTTTCAAGCAGTCTTTCAAGGTGCGTATATCCCGAAAATACAATCCCTTCATATACCGCCCTGATCACATCAGCTTCCGTATGACTGCTGTCAAGACCGACAAGACAAGCCTTTGCATATGGGTTCAGATTGGAGGCATAAAGAAACGGAAGAAAATATACGCCGCTTGCTGTGGTATCAACGCTTTCTGCGAGTTCGTCAAGCTCTTTATAGCTGTGATCCTTCAAAATATTTCTTACCCATTCCAGATTTCCGGCGGAAGCAGCACTACTTTCCTCAGCCAGATAGAGTCCGTTTATACAATAGAGAGAGTTCATCGACACGCTTCCGACAACCGGAGCGGCGGCAATATATTCATTGATACTCCAGGTTCCTGCTATCATACAGAGATCTCCAACAACCGCCGCTCCTGCGGCAAGAGCACAGGCGTCTATATCAAACATGCCTCCGGAAACAGGAGTTCCTTCCTCAAGACCGGTCAAAGCGGCAGCGGCAGGCGTTACATAGCCTCGCACATCAAACGAATTTTTCATCGGCGGCAGGCAGTTATATATCTCCTCAATTCCAAATAGTTCTGTAAGATAAGGATCGTATTCTCCGGTTTTTAAATTGACAAGATTGGTTCCCGACATATCTGTTCTCTCGGCAAAAATTTCTCCTGTCAAGGCATAACCAATAAGATCCTTTACCGATATTATGCTTCCGATGTTGTTATAAATCTCCTCTGCGTTTTCCTTAAGCCACTTGAGAAGGCATACGGGCTGACAGGCGAGAACCTTTTGAAAGGTTACTTCACCGGCTTTTTTCGAGATTCCGTTCTGATTCAATTCAAGCTCGTATTCAAGAGCCCGGCTGTCAGTAGAACCGATACCATTGCCGAGCGGGTTTCCGCTTTTATCAAGTAGATAAAGTCCTTTTCCATGACCAGAGAGACCGACGCCGATAATTTTTCCCTCTAATTCTGAGGTTATCTGCCTGACAAGAGAAAGATTACAGTTGATTATTTCATTCATGTCACGTTCAGTTTTTCCGCACTTATTTACAGACAGCGGTATCTGAACACTTTTTTTCATTATTTGATTGCCGTTGATATCAAAAACCGCAGCTTTACACACGGTGCCGCCGTTGTCTATTCCAAGAAGATATTCTTTCATGATGATAACCTTAGCTTTTAAAACAAAAGCCTCCTTTATTGAAATATTTTCCATATAAAATTATGTTACAGCATATATTGGGTTTGAAAGTGTATAAATGATAATTTAGCGGACTCTTGAAAAAGTCGGGAGAACGTTTTTCCGGCATTCTTTGCTCGTGCAAAGAACGCCTTGCAAGAAAGCACGCCAAGGGACAA
>USPP01000323.1 GCA_900556615.1 uncultured Eubacteriales bacterium | reverse complement strand
ATTTGTGAAGTATGACGGAAAAGATGCAAGCAAATGCGCAATAAAGGCGTTAGCTTTACACCCGGCGGTATTGCATTAAATAAAAACCGGCGCACCGTGGTGCAAGGGTGGAGAGGTGTCTATGAAAAAGGGAATTGCTGTTTTATGTCTGACAATGCTATTGCTTCTGTTGATCTCTTGCGGTAAGGAGAAGAAAAACGGGAAGGGATATGTTATGTTGGGAGAAAATCTGAGCGACGGAGTTGCTTTTTCAGCGAACGGATATCGATACGAGCTTTTTAAGAACCGAGAAGGCTATTCACTGCGTACCAAAAAAGATAGTGCCGAAACGGAGGAAATATTCTTTTTCTCGGAAAATCCGGTCTGTTTAAGAATCAAGATGTCAGGAAGAGAGACTGAAAAGGAATATTTTTCCGAGTATGAGAGACTTGAGGCGGAGGGAAATGCCATTCTTGCGACCGCCGTGCTGGAGACGGTAACCGAATCGGTGCTTGAAGTTACGGACCGTTACTCTCTGAGCGGAGAGCTGCTTCATATTTCCCGTACTGTGACGGTAAAAAGAGCCGGTAGGGGAGATGAAGGCTTCGCCTCTGTATTCTCTCTTGAATATCAAGGGAAAGCCTCTTCTTTTGAAGATATGGAATATTTTGTTCCGGGTGTTTGGAACAAAAATTCAGAGCTTGATTCTCCGGAAGGACTCGCTTCCTCATATGACTGTGACGCTATTCTGATAAAGGATACCAGAGCCGGACTTCCGATGATTACCGGAAGGGTGAAAAGTAACGGAGAAACGCTTTCCATCGGAAGACTTAACCCTGAAATTTCTTCCGATGTATCCGATTTCGGAGGAGAGAGATGGCTTACCGACGGAGAATATCTCTGTGGTTCGGTCGGCGCTCTTTTAAGAAAAAAGTCCTCTGTCGCGCTTGCCTATGTGTATCCGGCGGCAGAGGAACCGTACGGATATTTTTCGGGCGGTGAAAGCTTGAAGCGTTTTCATCCGATTTCCGAGGGCTTTTCCTCCTCCTTCACGGTATCGCTGCGTTCCGATAAGACCTCAGATTATAACGGCGCTATGATGGATTCCTATATATCCTATTTTTCACAGCAGGATATAGAATATTTTGACGCCGATCTCGGTTCGGCTTATACCGAGTGCATAAAGACCATGCTGCAATATTACGATACAAAGATAACGCCCGACATGAAAATTTGCGGACTGCCGTATGGCTGCTATGTGATGGACGGTCATGTGGAATCGGATCTGACTATGGAGATGGGTTTTGTCGGCATGGAAATATCGGCTGCCTATCAGCTGATGCGGTACGGGTATGCCGCCGGTGATTCACAGTATATAAACAGCGGTGAAGCGATGGCTGATATGTGGGCGGAATATTCCGGAAATCCCTCCGGAACGCTTAAAGTGTATTTACTGTCAAACGGTGTTTTCGATCGTATGCCTTGCTATCTGCGCCGTATGACGGACGGTATGGAGGGAATGCTCGATTGCTGTAATCTTGCACAGTCGAAGGGACTCGATAAGCCTGAATGGTTTGAAATAGTAGAAAACTATGCGGATTTTCTCGTCAGGGAACAGAATAGCGACGGGAGCTGGTATAGAGCGTATGATTACGGAGGCAATGTATTCAGCGACAAAAGCGTAACGGATTATAAGCAATACTATGATAAAGAAGGAATAAATCCCTCTTCCAAAAACTCTACTCCGATTCCTATTAGATTTCTTGTCAGAATGTACGAGTATACGGGGGAAGAGAAATATTTGAATGCTGCAAAGCGGGGCGCAGAGTATGTAATAACAGAGCTTGTTCCGATGGGGAAATATGCGGGAGCCACGGTAGACGGACACGAGCGTACCGATAAAGAGACAGGCGTTTTCGCCATGTACGGAATGAATGCTCTTTACAGTGTTACGGGAGAGGAAAAGTATCTGAACGCGGCAAAGCAGGCGGCGGTTTATGCCGCCTCGTGGATGATGCTGAATGATTATAAGGCGGCGGTGTCCACTGTTGAGTCAGGAGAATATTTTATTAACAATGCGTCTGTCACCGGGCAAAGCCTGATTACCAGTGGGCATAGTACGGTTGACGGATTTATGGCGTATACCTACTATGAATATTTTAAGCTCTATGTTTGGACGGGAGAAGATTTCTATTATGATTTTGCAAAGCTTGCTCAAAATAACAGCAAGCGGAATTTAAATTATGACGGACGTCTCGGCTATGCGTCGAAAGGGTTGTGTCTTGAAGCGATCAACCTTGCGGATTTCTATTTTATTACCTCCGGAAGCTATGAGAATGACAATCCCGGTGTGTGGCTTCCGTGGTGCAGTATAGCACATATTGAACCGATTTCCGTTATGCAGGACGTTTTCGGAGCTATGAGCGTCGAAGAAGCAAACGAACTTTCAAAAGACGCGCTTCTCTCGAAAATAACCGCATATGGCGCGGGCGGGCATCCAAAAGCCTGAAGCATCAGATCGCTGTTTTAAGCTAAGTCTGTTTAGAGACAGAATATTCCCGTTATGTACTATTAAGGCAACATCGCCGGATTTACGGTCACGG
>USPP01000322.1 GCA_900556615.1 uncultured Eubacteriales bacterium | reverse complement strand
CCGGAGATTACGGATATATTACGTCAGAGGATTGGCTGGTTATCACGGGGCGCAAGAAAAATATAATTGTTCTCAGCAACGGAAAAAATGTTTATCCGGAGGAGATTGAGAATTATATTATGCAGGTTGAGTATATTTCCGAAGCCGTTGTGAAAGGGGTTAAAAACGACCATGGTCAGGAAACACATCTTATGGCTGAAGTATATTTGAATGAAGAACATGAAAAAGCTGAAGTTCTTCATGATATTCAGGCAAAGCTTTCTGTGCTTCCGAGTTACAAAACGGTAAATTCTGTTGAGATCAGGACAGAGCCTTTTGCCAAGACAACTTCTAACAAAATTAAGAGAACCTATTAAAAGCTTTTATAATAATATTTTTCGTAAGTATTTGTAACAATATTTTGAAACATGATAAAAATTCCGGCTTTACAGCCGGATTTTTTTATTGTACAACTATATATTTTCGTATTATGAATGCCCAAAATATATTTTATTGTAAAGGTATAAGAGCCCCCTTGAGGAAAAATCCCTTAAGGGGGAATATGTTTTTACAGGTTTGTAAGTTATCTATTAATTTTGGCGGATGATATTGACTGAACAAAAGGCTATCCCACATATCCGTCAGGATTTCGGCATATGGCATTCCAAGAATCGCGGCACATGTCTTCCAGAGAATATTCTGCTTTCCAACCAAGTTCGTGAGATGCTTTGTCAGGAGAAGCATAACATTCGGCAATATCGCCCGGACGGCGCGGAGCAATAACATACGGAACATCTTTTCCGGTTGCTTTAACGAAGTTGTTAACAACCTCAAGGACGCTGTATCCTTTTCCGGTACCGAGATTGAAGATACCCACTCCTTTATTTTTCAGGGCATAATCTATTGCGGCAACATGACCTTTTGCAAGATCGGTAACATGTATGTAATCGCGCACTCCTGTTCCGTCCGGGGTAGGATAATCATTTCCAAATATATTAAGATGGTCAAGCTTTCCGGCTGCCACCTTTACGATATACGGCATGAGATTATTCGGTATACCGTTGGGATCTTCGAGAAGAAGACCGCTCTTGTGTGCGCCGATAGGATTAAAATAGCGAAGCAATACAACGGATAAATCGGGATCGGCATACGCCGCATCCTTCAGAATATGCTCAATCATAAATTTAGTTTTACCGTATGGATTTGAACAGTTCCCGGTAGGCATATCCTCTGTTATCGGTACTTGTTCGGGATCGCCGTAGACAGTAGCGGAAGAACTGAAAATGATTTGACGACACCCGTATTTGTTCATGATTTCAAGCAAAGTAAGCGTTGTATCAAGATTATTTCTGTAATACATAATTGGATATTTTACGGATTCGCCTACAGCTTTGAGACCTGCAAAATGGATTACGGCGTCAATAGAATTTGCTTTGAATACTTCTTCGAGCTTTTCCTTATCAGCGATATCTATGATGTATAGCTTTACTTTTTCCCCTGTTATTTTTTCAATTCTGTTTACTGCCTCAGGTTTGCTGTTTACAAAATTATCTGCGATAATAACGTCATAGCCTTTGGATATGAGTTCTACAGCAGTATGAGAACCGATAAATCCGGCTCCTCCGGTCAATAAAACTTTCATAGATTTATCTCCTTGGTCAAAGATTTTTTGAAATTTTAGTATATCACAAATGCGCTTTTTTGTAAATATAAAAAATGTTAATTTTATCTGTAAATTATCAAAATATAGATAAATAACTTTTTGTGAGATTTTTTTACATTTGAGGATATTAAGGCAATACCGCACAATGATTGTTGTAAATTTGTGCCGTTATATTTTTCGTCAGACGATACAATTTTAGTAGACAAGAATGGCTCCTCTGTCGACGAAATTGGTGAAGTATGACGGAAAAAATGTAAGTATATGCGCAACATAGGCGTTAGCCGTGTACCCTGCGGTATTGCCTTAAAATTCCTGCGTTTTTTATTTAATTTTGCTGCGGTTATAACTTTTATACCTGTAAAAGCTCCAAGTTAAATTTTTACACTATTTGAGTCTTTAGATATTAAAAAGTTTATTTGTTCCATCATATTCTGATGGAACACGATAATGTCTCTGTCATTATGTGATTCTTTTTATATGAGTTTGCTCAATTAAACAATCGCTTTATTATGTCAGTTAAAAAGTGCGATAGGTAATATTAAAAAACAAAATCTCCCGGACCACAATACCGGGAGATTTTATCAATGGGTTGCAATACTAATATTGACAAGTCACTGAAGTAAACTTCAGTGATGACCGATAACGTTTTTATCGTATTCCGTATGACTGAGTCAATGCGTTTCAATGCAACGTTCAAGAAATGTTATTTTTTTCTTGCCACATAGGTGGTATGAAGATCATGATGTGCTTTATGGCCTCCGAAACCATCGTACCATTCGCTGTAAAGAGTTTTTACCACCGGGGACTCATGTGATTTTCTGAGAGACATGGCAGCATCTTGATCGTAGAGTGCCTTGGCGCGGACCGCTTTGAGATCGACCGTGTCACGAATATATTGAGTGTCATTGTACCGGAGATCTCGCTTTCGTTGACATTCTCAATGTTAA
>USPP01000321.1 GCA_900556615.1 uncultured Eubacteriales bacterium | reverse complement strand
GTCGGGGCGGACGAGCTTGTTTTTTACGATATTACCGCTTCCTCTGACGGAAGAAAGCTGTTCACCGAGATTCTCAGAAAAACCGCTGAAAACGTTTTTATTCCCCTCACGGTTGGCGGAGGGATACGTACGCTTGACGATTTTGAAAGGGTTTTAGGCTGCGGAGCAGACAAGGTCAGCGTAAATTCCGGTGCGATTGAAGATTCTTCGATTATTGGAAAAGCAGCCCAGCGTTACGGCAGTCAGTGCGTAGTGCTTTCGGCGGATATAAAGAGAGTTGACGGCAAATTCATTCTTTTTTCCAAAGGAGGCAGAGTAAATACGGGAATTGACGCAATTGATTGGGTGAGACACTGTGTAGAAGAAGGCGCGGGCGAGGTGGTTGTAAACTCAATCGATACTGATGGAGTAAAAAAGGGCTTTGATATTGAGATGCTGTCGGCAGTTTGCGAGGCGGTTGACGTTCCGATAATTGCTTCCGGAGGAGCGGGCACGGCGGAGGATTTTCTTCAGTTATTTAAGAGATTGCCCAAGGTCGATGCCGGACTTGCCGCTTCGATATTTCATTTCGGTGAGGTTAAAATACCGGAGCTGAAGGAATATCTTTTCAGTAAGGGCGTTAACGTAAGAATCTGAATGATGGCATTATTTTATATTGCACTATGAAACGAATAAGAAAAGCTTTAAGGCAATACCGCACAATGATGGTTGTGCAGTTGCGCCGCAGGATTTTTCGTTAGACAAAATCAATTGAGGAGGTAAGAGTGATCCCTCTGCCAACGAAATTGGTAAAGTATGGCGGAATAGAGGCAAGCATATGCGCAATAAAGGTGTTAGCTGTGCACCTGGCGGTATTGCCTTAAAATAATGACATTGATTTCTTTGTGTTATTGGTTATAAGCCCGATAATCTGCCGTCCTTGTTTGACCGATATAAATACTGAAATTACAAGCAACGGACGACAGCGGAGAAACGAACTGTTTTCGGTTATGTACTGAAAGCGCGTGTAAATATGGTGACAAAAGCCCGTTTCTTCGGTTATTTCCGCTTCGGAGTAAAAAAGATAGTGATTGTTTAGTTGCGGATTGTTATTTGATACAAAAAATATTTTGCTGTTTTGAAGGGAGCCTCAGAGACATAGAGGCAGGAGATGATTATGATTAATATTGACGAGCTTAAATTTGATGAACGGGGGCTTATTCCCGCGATAGTTGTGGATGATGAAACGAAAAAGGTACTGACGCTTGCTTATATGAACAGGGAAAGTCTAAAAATATCGATGGAGAAGAAGCTAACCTGTTTCTACAGCAGATCGAGAGACGAGCTTTGGCTTAAAGGAGAAACGAGTGGAAATTATCAGCATATTGTTTCGATTGCTACGGATTGTGACAAAGATGCGCTGACGGTAAATGTGATAAAGGATGGTCCGGCTTGTCATCTCGGAACGGATTCTTGCTTTAACGAGATTGTTTTTGAGGGGGAAAATCCCGCCTTTTCTCTTGATTCTTTGATGTCTCTTATAGAAGGCAGAAAAAGAGAGAAAAAAGCGGGCTCGTATACAACCTATCTATTTGAGAAAGGTATTGATAAAATATTGAAAAAGATCGGCGAGGAGTCTACCGAGGTCATTATAGCCGGAAAAGCGGGAGACAAAAGAGAAACTGTTTATGAGATTGCTGATCTGACATATCATGTATTGGTACTTATGATTCAAATGGGAATCTCTCTTGATGATATTTACAAGGAGCTTGCCTCAAGACATGTGATTGATCATAAGGTGAAGCAGGAAAAAATGGTATGATCAAATGTAATTTCCATACTCATACTGTATTTTGTGACGGATCAAATACCCCGTCGGAAATGGCGGACAGTGCTTATGCAGACGGATATACGGTGCTGGGATTTTCCGGTCACTCCTACGTTGCGTTTGACAGCTGCTGTATGGACAGCATGAAAACCCAGAAATATATTTCCGAAGTACTTACTCTCAAAACCGCGTATGCAGGAAAAATGGATATTCTGCTCGGAATAGAACAGGATTATTACAGCAATATTGATATTGTACCGTATGAATATGTAATCGGATCGGTTCACTATCTTGATATCGGCGGAGAATATATCGCGGTAGATAATACTCCTGATATCGTAAAAAAAGCAGTAAGTGAACACTTCAGCAACGATCCGTATCGGCTTGTTAAGGCATATTATGAGCTTGAGTGCCGATTGTTTGAAAGGGTTAATGCCGATATTATCGGTCATATTGATCTTATAACCAAATTTCAGGATAAGGCTCCTTACTTTGATACCGACGACGACAGATACAGAGTTTGTTGGCAGGAGGCGGTCAGCGAGCTCATTTCGTATGGAAAACCGTTTGAAATTAATACCGGAGCCATGTCGAGAGGATGGCGGCTGACGCCGTATCCGTCGCCTGAAATTTTGCGCTTTATAAGAGCACACGGCGGCTGTATTATCATTAATTCGGACACACACAGTGCAGACACCATCGGTTTTGGCAGAGAAGAAGCTGTTATTCTTGCCAAAGAGTGTGGGTTTGACAGCCAGGTGATTCCGGATCCGAATCAAGGAGGC
>USPP01000320.1 GCA_900556615.1 uncultured Eubacteriales bacterium | reverse complement strand
CCCCGTTTCTTCTCTTCGCGAATATCTGCCTTATATCGATATGATTCTCATTATGTCGGTAGAACCCGGGTTCGGCGGACAGGCTTTTATTCCGGAATCGCTTAACAAGCTGTGTGAAGCACGCGAAATGATAGAGGCGTCGGGATTGGATATTGATCTTGAGGTGGACGGCGGTGTAACCGCCGGTAATGTCGCTGACGTCAGAGCCGCCGGAGCCAATATTATTGTAGCAGGCTCCGCAGTTTTCAAGGCTTCTGATCCTGCTGCCGCCGTAAAAATGTTAAGGGAGCGCTGAATAAATCGGCTATACAGCTTTCCGAGATGATTTTTTGGACGGTAAGGCAAAAAAACGCAGGAATTTGGTTCATATTTCAAGGTTTTTAGTAGTTGCACTTTGGCGTAACTACAGATGCCGGGCAGTAAATCAGCCGGAAAGATGCGTTGACGATTTATTCAGTGATTCCTGAAAAGGATAACGATTCATTTTTTCTGAAATTTCCAAAATAACGGCGGATATTGTCATTTTTTATCACTTGACACTGTTCTGTATTTGTGTTATAATAAAACATTGGTGTAAATATTTCAAAACCTGACGGTATATATCTGCATCACATAAAAAATTTTATCTAAAATAGCCAAAATAAGTATTGACATTATGATTTCACTATGTTAAGATATATAGTAAAGAACATTGTCTTTTTCATCAGAATTTGGTACCGGGGAAAAGTATGAACAACTGTAAGGTTATCATGGTTACCTCCTGTAAAGGAGGCGTTGGAAAATCAACGGTTTCGGCTAATCTCGGCATAAGACTTGCACTCGACGGTTGGCGCACTCTTATCATCGACTGCGATTTCGGGGTGCGTTCCCTCGATCTTATTATGGGGCTTGAGGATGAGGTTGTATTTGACATTACAGATGTGATACTGCATGGAATTGCACCACAAAAGGCCCTTATAAACGACAGCCGTTCCGAAAACCTTTTTTTCTGCTCTGCTCCGTACAGTTATGATAACGAGCTTGTGCCGGAGACCTTTAAGGAATCGATAAAAAAAATCGGAAACGAAATGGAGCTTGATTATATTATCATTGATACGCCGGGAGATACCGGATGTCCGTTTCGACTTGCCGCGGCGGCGGCAGATACGGCTCTTGTCGTTTCCACTTATCAGCCCGCGTCCATCAGAGCCGCCGAAAGAACGGGTATACTTTTAAATGAGTCCGGTGTTTCTGCTAAATTTCTTATTATTAACTGCTTTGATGCAGACGGCATTGAATACGGCATACAGCCGGGACTGCTTGAGGTAATAGATAAGACCTGCCTCCGGCTTATCGGTATCATTCCCTATGATGCCGAGCTTGGCGAAAAACAGGCTTGCGGAGAGGATGTATTTACGCTGAAGGGTTCAAATGCCGCCGCTGCATTTGTAAATATTTCCAAACGCTTGACAGGAAAGAGCATCCCTCTCTTTACCGGTTTCAGAAAAATAAAACGCTCGGCGCTGATAAAGAGAATTCAATGAATCATATTGATATAACATTTTTGAAAGGATTGATAAAAATATGGAAATAGCCATTATTGCGGGAGACAGAAAAAAGGAGCTTATGACGCAGTTCTGTATTGCTTACTGTGGGATTCTTGCCAATCACAATCTTTGCGCTACGGGCACAACCTGTAAATATATATCTGAAGCCACCGGACTTCATATCGAAAAGCTTCTTTCCGGAGAACATGGAGGCGTTCAGCAGATATCCTCAAGGGTTTCCTATGATGAAATCGATCTTGTTCTTTTCTTCCGCGACGCTTACGAAAACGAGGGAGAGCCGGACGCTGAAAAGAATGATCTTGATCTTCTCAAGCTGTGCGATATACATAATATTCCGGTTGCTACCAATATCGCTACCGCTGAGATTCTCGTTCGTGCTCTTGACAGAGGTGATCTCGATTGGAGAGAAATTGTAAATCCCCGTTCGGAATATAACCTTAAGAAGAAGAGAATGACGCTGAAGCGCTGAACCTTATCTGCAACAGCTTGAGTCTCGCGGAAATCGGGGGGCTTTAAGCTTATGTGAAAAAATAACGATAAAATAGAATGGCTGCCGCAGTTTTTTTCGGCAGTCACTGTTTTTTTACTGTAGAAACGTCAGCTTTTGCTGATTTACAAATAATTAACATTTTATATTAAAAAAGTTCTTGACAACGAAGAAGAATAATGGTACATTTATAGTATCGTTTAGCACTTGAAACAACAGAGTGCTAAAACGGAGTTTGCGAAAGGGGTAAAAGCGTGATGCGAGGCGACGGAAGCGAGCTTAATGAACGAAAGAAATTAATTCTTAAAGCCATTATAGAAGCTCACGTTAAGGAAGGCGAGCCTGTCGGTTCAAAGTATCTTACTCAGAATAAGCAGATTGCGCTTTCTTCTGCTACTATACGCAACGAGATGTCAGAGCTGGAGGAAATGGGTTATCTCGAACAACCGCATACCTCCGCGGGGAGAGTTCCGTCGGAATACGGTTATCGTTTTTATGTCAACAGCCTGATGCAGAAGTACCGCATGTCCCAGAACGAGCTTGCAAGAATGAACACGCTTGTTAAAAGCCGGCTTGCC